>JAEXTU010000433.1 GCA_023453335.1 Pseudomonadota bacterium
GGCCTGGGCCTGCTTACGGCCCGGCTGGCGGCCCTGGACCCGGAGGCGCCGCTCTCCCGCGGTTACAGCCTGGTCACGCTGCGCCGCACCGGCCGCTTCCTGCGCGGCCCCGCCGAGGTGGTCCCGGGCGACGGCCTGGACATCCGCACCCGGGACGGCCGGGTGGGAGCCCGGGTGGAATCACCGGACGAAGGCAAGCCATGATGCGGCGCGCGCTCCTGGTTCTCATGGGGTGCCTCTGCCTGGCCGCGCTGGCTCCGGCATTACCGGCGCGGGCCGCCGCGCACCGCACCGGGGAGTGCCCGGGCAGCGTGGAGCGGGGGGCGGCCTGTTTCGTGCGGGGCAGTTCGCCCACACCCCTCAAGAATCTCACCGTGGAGTGGCTGGACCGGAAGTTCGCGCCCCTGGTCTACGAGACCGGGCAGGGCTTCACGGCGCGCATGCTCCTGGGAGTCGGGCTGGACGCCCCGGCCGGGCATGGTGTACTTCACATTGTTGCCGACACGGCCGCGGGCCGCATGGCGCAGCACCTCAAGGTGGCGGTGAAGGAGCGGCAGTTCGCGGAGCAGCGGCTCGAGGTGGAGCAGGAGTACGTGTCGCCCCCGGCCAAGGCCCTGGAGCGCAACCAGCGCGAGCAGGCTGAGGTGCGCAAGGTCCTGGACGCCTTCGAGCCTGGCCTGTTCCTGGAGTGCCCGGTGGAGCGGCCGGTGGACGGCGCGGTGGGCAGCGAGTTCGGCCTGCGCCGGTTCTTCAACGGCCAGCCTCGGTCCCCGCACACCGGCGTGGACCTGCGCGCGGCCGAGGGCGAGCCGGTGAAGGCCCTGGCCGCGGGCCGGGTGGCCCTGGCCGCCGAGCACTATTTTTCCGGCCGCTCGGTGTTCCTGGACCACGGCCAGGGGGTGGTGAGCATGTACTTCCACCTCTCGGAGATCAGCGTGGCCCCCGGCCAGTTCGTGGCCAAGGGCCAGGTTCTGGGCAAGGTGGGCGCCACCGGACGGGTCACCGGCCCGCACCTGCATTTCGGGCTCTCGGTTCTGGGGCAGCGGGTGGACCCGCTGGCGCTCCTGGCCGGCAACTGCGCATTCTGAGGTGGGCATGGCCAAGAAGCAGGAGACGTTCGAGGATTCCCTGGCCCGGCTCTCGGCCATCGTCGAGGAGCTGGAGGCCGGGGAGGTCCCGCTGGAAAAGGGCGTGGCCCTGTTCAAGGAGGGCGTGGCCCGGGCCGCGGCCTGCCGCAAGCGGCTGGAGCAGGCCAAAAACGAGGTGTCCGTGGTGCGCGCGGGCCTGGCCGAGTCGTTCGACCCCGATGCCGACGCTGCGGACGGTGAAGATGCCGACGGTTAAGGAGGTCCTGGCCGCCTACGCCGCGCGGGTGGAGGCCTTCCTGGCCGGCTGCCTGCAGGGCAAGGCCGTGCCCGGGGGCCTGCTCGCGGCCATGGAGTACAGCCTGCTGGCCGGGGGCAAGCGGATGCGGCCGGCCCTGTGCCTGGCCTGGGCCGAGCTGGGCGGGCTGGCCGGCGACGCGGCCCTGCCCGCGGCCGCGGCCCTGGAACTCATCCACACCTATTCCCTGGTGCATGACGACCTGCCGGCCATGGACAACGACGACCTGCGCCGGGGCCGGCCGACCAACCACAAGGTCTTTGGCGAGGCCATGGCCATCCTGGCCGGCGACGGCCTGCTCACCGAGGCCTTTTCCCTGGTCCTGGACGACCCTGGCCTGCCCGCGGAGCAGGCGCGCCGGGCCGCGGCGGTGCTGGCCCGGGGGGCCGGCCCCGCGGGCATGGTGGGCGGCCAGGCCGTGGACATGGAACTCACCGGCACGTCCGGGGCAACCCTGCCCGAATTGCGCCGGCTGCACGCCATGAAGACCGGCGCACTCATCACCGCGGCCTGCGCCATGGGCGCGGAGTTGGCCGGGGCGGACGCCGGGTTCCTGGCCCGGGCCGAGGGCTACGGCCGGGCCGTGGGCGTGGCCTTCCAGATCGCGGACGACATCCTGGACGTGGTGGGCGACGAGAAGGCTTTGGGCAAGCCTGTGGGCAGCGACGAGCGCCAGGGCAAGACCACCTACCCCAGCCTGGTGGGCCTCGACGAAAGCCGCCGCCTGGCCCACGCCGCGGCGGACGAGGCCCTGCAGCATCTTTCCGGCTTTGACGGCCCGGCAGCCGGCTTCCTGCGGGACCTGGCCCGGTACATCGTGGAGCGTGTTAACTGATGGACGACGCACCGGTTCCGGTGGGCATTTTGCCCCGCATCAGCGGCCCGGCCGACCTGGCCGGCCTGTCCCTGTCCGAGCTGACCGGCCTGGCCGCCGAGGTGCGGCGGGCCATCATCGAGACCGTGTCCCAGAACGGCGGGCACCTGGCCCCCTCCCTGGGCGTGGTGGAGCTGACCCTGGCCCTCATGCGGGTGTTCGACCTGTCCCGCGACCGCCTGGTCTGGGACGTGGGGCACCAGGCCTATGCCCACAAGATTCTCACCGGCCGGCGCACGGAATTCGCCACCCTGCGCACCCTGGGCGGGGTCTCGGGCTTCCCCAAGATGAGCGAGAGCCCCTACGACCACTTCGGGGTGGGGCATTCCTCCACCTCCATCTCCGCGGCCCTGGGCATGGCCGTGGCCCGGGACCTCCGGAAGGAGGACTCCAAGGTCATCGCGGTCATCGGCGACGGGTCCATGACCGCGGGCCTGGCCTACGAGGGCCTGAACCAGGCCGGCGGCCTGGGCACGGACCTGGTGGTGGTGCTCAACGACAACGAGATGTCCATCTCCAAGAACGTGGGCGCGCTGTCCTCGTTCCTGTCCCGCAACCTCTCCAGCCGCTGGGTCATGCGCTTCAAGAAGGAGCTGGAGTCGGTGCTCACCTCGCTGCCCCGGGTGGGCAAGGACCTGCTCGCCTACGCCAAGCGCTCCGAGGAGTCCTTCAAGAGCTTCTTCACCCCGGGCATGCTCTTCGAGGCCTTTCGCTTCAACTACCTGGGCCCCTTCGACGGCCACGACCTGGAGGAGCTGATCAAGGTGTTCGGCCAGGTGCGCAACCTGGAGGGGCCGGTGCTGGTGCACGTGCTCACCAAGAAGGGCAAGGGCTACGCCCCGGCCGAGACCGACCCCACCTATTTCCACGGGGTGGGCTGCTTCGAGCCGGAGACCGGCGCGGCCCTCAAGTACGGGTCCTGCACCCTGCCCACCTACACCGAGGTCTTCGGCAAGACCCTGTGCAGCCTGGCCGCCCGGGACGAGCGGGTCGTGGCCATCACCGCGGCCATGCCCGAGGGCACCGGCCTGTCCTGCTTCGCCGAGCGCTTCCCGGACCGGTTCGTGGACGTGGGCATCTGCGAGCAGCACGCGGTGACGTTCGCCGCGGGCCTGGCCACCCGCGGGTTCAAGCCGGTGGTGGCGGTGTACTCCACCTTCATGCAGCGCTCCTACGACCAGGTGGTGCACGACGTCTGCCTCCAGAACCTGCCGGTGACCCTCTGCCTGGACCGGGGCGGCCTGGTGGGCGAGGACGGCCCCACCCACCACGGGGCCTTCGACATCTCGTACCTGCGCCACGTGCCGAACCTGGTGCTCATGTCGCCCAAGGACGAGGCCGAGTTGCAGCGCATGCTGGCCACCGCCCTGGCCCATCCCGGTCCGGTGGCCCTGCGCTACCCCCGCGGCGTGGGCGTGGGCGCGACCCTGCACGAGGACCCGCAGCCCATCCCCCTGGGCGAGGGGGAGTTGGTGCGCGAGGGGGGCGACGTGCTGGTGGTGGCCCTGGGCAACCGGGTATTCCCCAGCCTCTCCGCAGCCGAGATCGTGGCCGGGGAGGGCGGCCCCTCGGCCGCGGTGTTCAACCTGCGCTTCGTGAAGCCCCTGCCCGCGGACCAGCTCCTGGACCTGGTGGCCGGCTGCAAGAAGCTCCTCCTGGTGGAGGAGAACAGCCTGGCCGGGGGCATGGGCAGCGCGGTCCTGGAACTGCTCGCCGACCGCGGCGCCCTGGCCGGCCTCACCGTGAAGCGCCTGGGCCTGCCCGACGCCTTCGTGGAGCACGGCAAGCAGAAGGAGCTCCGCCAGCGCCTGGGCATCGACCAAGCCGGCATCGCCGCGGCCATTCGGGAGTTGGGCGAGTCGAAGTAAGAATTTCCTTGCCCGGCAGCGTGTTCCGGGCTAGTGAGGATTTCGCGCCACCCGGCACGGGCCGGGACGGGCGCAACGACATACACGGGAGCTCGGACAAACCGGGCTGAGAGGGACCCTTGGGAACTGTGGGTCCGACCGTCGAACCTGATCCGGGTAATGCCGGTGGAGGAAGACGCTGATGGCTTGGCCGTCCTCCCCGGGCGGCCTTTTTTATGGCCGCCCGCTTGCGCCGCAAGGGCCGGCGACCCCGGGAAACCGACCGGAGGTTGACCATGGCCCTTGACGAACGCCTCATCTCCGAGGCCATCCTCACCCGCTATTTCGAGAAATTCCGCGACTGCCTGGACCTGGACGTGGCCGTGGTGGGCGGCGGCCCCTCGGGCCTCACCGCGTCCTGGCTGCTGGCCGAGCAGGGCTTCAAGGTGGCGATGTTCGAGCGCAAGCTCTCCATCGGCGGCGGCATGTGGGGCGGCGGCATGACCTTCAACGAGATCGTGGTGCAGGAAGGCAGCAGGCACGTGCTGGACAAGGCCGGGGTGAAGGTGGCGCCCTTTCGCGACGAGTACTTCACCGTGGACGCGGTGGCCGCCACCGTGGGCCTGGCCCACGCGGCGTGCAGCGCGGGCGTGCGCATCTTCAACTGCCTGAGCGTGGAGGACGTGGTGCTGCGCGGCGGGGGCCCGGATGGCGAAGCCGCCCGGGTCACCGGCCTGGTGGTGAACTCCACCCCGGTGGAGATGACCGGCCTGCACGTGGACCCGCTCACGGTCTTCGCCAAGGCCACCATCGAGGCCACCGGGCACGGCCTGGAGGTGCTCAAGGTGCTGGTGCGCAAGAACGACGTGAAGCTGAACACGCCCAGCGGCGGCATCGAGGGCGAGAGGTCCATGTGGGCGGACGTGGCCGAGGAGAACACCCTGCACAACACCGGGTGCATCTTCCCGGGCATGTACGTGGCGGGCATGGCGGCCAACGCCTCCATGGGCTCCTACCGCATGGGCCCCATCTTCGGCGGCATGCTCCTCTCGGGCGAGAAGGTCGCGCAGCAGATCGCGGCCGAGTTGCGGGCCAAGTGAGACGGACCTTCGACCCGCGCCTCATGCTGGTGGCCGGCCCTGGCGATTGCCGGG
>JAEXTU010000003.1 GCA_023453335.1 Pseudomonadota bacterium
TCCAGCATGCAGCGTAGCGGTGTGGACCGTGCTCCACGAAAGCCGTACCCCGTCTCGTCCGGCAGGCCCGCTGGCGGCATCCGTTCGCGCTACACGGCCGTTGCGCAGGCCCGGAGGCGTCCGGCGAGAGGTATGCCCAACCCTATTTTTCTTTCCGGAACGTGTCAAGGGAATCCCAAAATACAACATAATATTTCATATAGTGAAATTATGTCGGATGCAGTGGGCTGCGGCGGCCATCGGCCCGGGACGGTCGTGACTGGGGATATAACCAACTTATCAGTCATCAAAAAAGGGTGCTTCACCAACAGGACGGGCAGACGGGCAGGGTGGCAAATAATTTTGCATGATGAAATTTTATTTTGTATGATAAACAAACTTGACCCGGTTCCAGGCTTGGGGCAAGAGGAAGGAAGCAGTGCGCGGACCTGTCCGCGTTCTGGGAAGGAACCCGCGCAGGATGCGGAGCATGAAGCAGACGCCTGACATCATCGCCCTGGGCGAGCCGCTGTTCGAGTTCTCCTTTGAGGAGGAGGGCCGGATTCCCACCGGGCGCTGCCTGTCCGGGTTCGGCGGGGACGTGTCGAACTTCGCCGTGGCCGCCAGCCGGGCCAGCGGGGAGTACGGGGCCAAGGTGGGCATCTGCACCCGCCTGGGCGTGGACCCCTTCGGCGACGCGTTCATGGCCATGTGGGACCGGGAAGGTGTGGACGCATCCCTGGTGGAGCGGACCCTGGAGGCCCCCACCGGGCTGTACTTCATCACCCGCACCGGGGGCATGCACGAGTTCACCTACTACCGGGCCGGCTCCGCGGCCTCGCGCATGGGTCCGGCCTTCGTGCCCAGGACCGCCATCCAGGCGGCCAAGGTCCTGCACTTCTCCGGCATCACCCAGGGCATGTCCGAGACCGCGCGGGCCGCGGCCGCTGCCGCTCTGCACGCGGCTCGCGAGGCAGGGGTGTTGGTCTCCTACGACCCCAACTACCGCCCCCTGTTCTGGTCCGCGCCACAGGCCCGGGTCGTGGTCCACGAGACCGCGGCCCAGGCGGACCTCTTCTTCCCCAGCCTGGACGAGGCGCGGCTGCTCACCGGCCTGGACGAGCCCGAGCGCATCGCGGCCTTCTACCGCGACCTGGGCGCGGGAACCGTGGCCCTGAAGCTGGGCAAGGACGGGGTGCTGCTGGCCACGGCCGACGGCATGCGGCATGTCCCCTCCATCCCGGTGCAGGCCGTGGACACCTCGGGCGCGGGTGACATCTTTGCCGGGGCCTTCGTGGCCTCCCGGGTGGCTGGCCAGGGCCTGGAGCAGTGCGCCCGCTTCGCCGCGGTCATGGCCGCGCTCAGCACCACCAGGCTGGGCTGCGTGAGCTCCATCCCCCGGCGGGAGGAGGTCACGGCACGTCTGGCGCTGACGGCCCGGGAGGCGTAACCTGCTGCCCTGCAGTCGTTGATGTCAATGTCCGGCCTTGCCGCCGGAAAGGAGCATAGCCATGGAACTGCGCCACGCGGTGCACCCTGAGCACGCCGCCGGCATGGACACTGGCGAGTTGCGCCGCCATTTCCTCATCGAGGACCTCTTTGCCGGCGACGCGCCCAAGCTCGTGTACAGCTTCTACGATCGCCTCATCGTGGGCGGGTCTCGGCCTGTCCGGTCCACGGAGCTGGCCGTGGACACCACGGCCATCGGCGCGGCTTTCTTCCTGGAGCGCCGGGAGATGGGGGTCATCAACATCGGCGGCGCGGGCAGCGTCACCGTGGATGGCGAGGTGCATCCCCTGGCCCCGCTGGAGGGCCTGTACATCGGCAAGGGCCGGCGCTCCATCATGTTCGCCAGCGAGAACCCGGCCCGGCCCGCGCGGTTCTACTTCCTGTCCGCGCCGGCCCACGCCGAGCTGCCCACCCGGCGCATCTCCTTTGCCGAGGCCGAGCCCAACCGCCTGGGCTCGCCGGACAATGCCAACCAGCGCACCATCCGCAAGTACTTCCACCCGGACGGGATCAAGACCTGCCAGCTGGTCATGGGCATGACCACCCTGGAGCCGGGCAGCGTGTGGAACACCATGCCCCCGCACTCGCACGACCGCCGCATGGAGGCCTACCTGTACTTCAACATCCCGGGCGACAACGTGGTGTTCCACCTCATGGGCGAGCACGACCAGACCCGGCACCTGGTGGTGCGCGAGGGCCAGGCCGTGCTCTCGCCGAGCTGGTCCATCCACTCGGGCGTGGGCACCGGGGCCTACACCTTTATCTGGGGCATGGCCGGCGAGAACCAGACCTTCAGCGACATGGACCACATCGCCATGGCGGACATCCGCTAGGAGGCCCCATGATCCTCGATCAGTTCAAGCTGGACGGGAAGGTGGCCCTGGTCACCGGCTGCAACCGCGGCCTGGGCGCGGCCCTGGCCCTGGCCATGGCCGAGGCCGGGGCCGACGTGGCCGGGGTGTACAACTCCACGGCGCACGGCGTGCAGCAGGAGATCGAGGCCCTGGGCCGCAGCTTCCTGGGCATCCAGGCGGACCTGGGCCAGCCAGGCGTGGCCGAAGGCATCGTGGAGCAGGTGGTGGCGCGCTTCGGCAAGGTGGACATCCTCATCAACAACGCGGGCATCATCCGCCGCAACGACGCCCTGGACTTCACCGAGAGCGACTGGGACGAGGTGATGAACGTGAACCTGCGCGGCCTGTTCTTCCTGACCCAGGCCGCGGTTCGGCGCATGGTGGCCCAGGGCAAGGGCAAGGTCATCCACGTGGCCTCCATGCTCTCCTACCAGGGCGGCATCCGGGTCAGCTCCTACACCGCCTCCAAGAGTGGCGTGCTGGGCCTGACCCGGCTCATGGCCAACGAGTGGGCCGCCAAGGGTGTGAACGTGAACGCCATCGCGCCCGGGTATATGACCACCGACAACACCGCGGCCCTGCGCGCGGACGAGGCGCGCAACAAGGCCATCCTGGAACGCATCCCGGCCGGCCGCTGGGGCGAGCCTGCGGACCTCAAGGGCTGTGCGGTGTTCCTGGCGTCTTCCGCCTCGGACTACCTGCACGGCTTCACCATCGCGGTTGACGGCGGCTGGCTGGCCCGCTAGCCTGCGCGTGGCTTATGCCTCGGAATACTTACTTATTCTCGACTGAAAGGTAGCCATGTCCGTTCAAACTCTCGATCGCGCCTTCGACATCCTGGAGCTTCTGTCCCGGCAGCCGCACGGCCTGCCCCTCACCGAGGTGGCGGCCCGCCTGGGCCTGAACAAGTCCACGGTGCACCGCATCCTGGCCTCGCTCAAGGCGCGGGGCTACGTAGAGCAGCGCGCCGGGTCCAAGGCCTACCGCCTGGGCCTGGAGTTCATCGAGATATCCAGCCTGTACCTCAACAACCTGGAGCTCAAGACCGAGGCCCAGGACAGCCTGCACAAGCTCTGCCGCCAGGCCGACCAGACCGTGTTCATGGCCATCATGCAGGACCGGGACGTGGTCTACATCGACAAGATCGAGGCGCACCAGAGCCTGCGCCGCTACAAAATCATCGGCCAGCGCCGGCCCCTGCACACCACCTCCCTGGGCAAGGCCCTGCTCTCCGGGCTCTCGGAGCGGGAGATCGTGCGCCTGTACGGCAGCGGCGAGTTCGAGCGCCTCACCGCCAACACCATCGGCGACCTGGCGACCCTGCTCAAGGAGATCGAACTCACCAGGCAGCGCGGCTGGGCCTTTGACGACGAGGAGAACGAGGTGGGCACCATCTGCGTGGGCGCGCCGGTGTACGACTACCGCAACATGGTCATCGCCGCGGTGAGCGTGGCCTGGGAGCGCGCCGCCAACCCCGGCCTGGACCCCAAGCAGGTTGCCGGGCTGGTGGTGGACGCCACCCAGGAAATCTCCCGCCGCATGGGCTACCGTTGGAACACTCCGGCATAGGGTCGCGCAGAACTGCGAGTTCTCTTGCCCGGGGAAGTGATTCCGCGGGGTTGTGCAGCACGCCCGCAGGGCGTAGATTCAAGGCGACTTCAACCGCACCCCGGGAGGCTGGTCATGGACGAGACACTGCGCCGCATCGGCTCCCACGGCATAGTCCCGGTCATCTCCCTGCCCGACGCCGACACTGCCGAGCCCCTGGCCCAGGCCCTGGCCGCGGGCGGGCTGCCGGTGGCCGAGGTGACCTTCCGCTCCGACGCCGCGGCCGAGGGCATCGCCCGCATGAAGGTGGCCGAGCCCGGCCTCCTGGTGGGCGCGGGCACGGTGCTGACCCTGGCCCAGGCCCGGGCCGCCCTGGACGCCGGGGCCGCCTTCATCGTGGCCCCGGGCTTCGACCCCGAGATCGTGGAGTTCTGCCTGGAGCGCCAGGTCCCGGTGGTGCCCGGGGTGGCCACGGCCAGCGACCTCACCCAGGCCGTGAAGCGCGGCCTGTCCGTGGTCAAGTTCTTCCCGGCCGAGGCCCTGGGCGGGCTCACCCTCATGAAGGCCCTGGCCGGCCCGTTCCCGGGGGTCCTCTTCCTGCCCACCGGCGGGATCAACGCCACCAACATGGCGCTCTATCTCTCCTGGCCGCGGGTCCTGGCCGTGGGCGGCACCTGGATGGTGGCCAAGGACCTCCTCATCGCCAAGCGCTTCGACGACGTCCGCGAACTTGCCGCCCAGGCCGCCCGCCTGGTCGGCTGCATGCAGCGGCCGCCGGTCAAGTAGGCGTTTGAACTGGAAGGCGGACACGCCTTGCCGACGGTGACGCGCCGTGGGCAAGGCGTTCTCTTTTTCATGGGAGCTGGCGGGAGAATATGGTACCATGCAGCGTCGTATCGTGTAGTTGCCCGACACTCTTGCAAAACCTACGGACCTGCCGGAGCAAGCATCTTGCCCGGCGGTCGGGAGGCCCCATGAGAACGCTGCTCCGATTGGGACTGCCGGTGCTGGCCGGCGTGTTGTT
>JAEXTU010000069.1 GCA_023453335.1 Pseudomonadota bacterium
GGCCAGGTCGCGGATGGGCAGGCCCATGTCCTTGAGCCGGGCGTGGAAGGCCATGACCTTGTCCAGGGCCTCCAGGAAGGGATCCAGGGAGGTGAGCTGGGACCCGATGTGGCAATCCATGCCCACGGCCTGCACGGCCTCCATCTCCTGGGCCCGGGCGTAGGCCGCCAGGGAGGCTTCCAGGTCCAGGCCGAACTTGTTCTTGTTCATGCCGGTGGAGATGTAGGGGTGGGTCTTGGGGTCCACGTCCGGGTTGATGCGCAGGGAGATGCGCGCCTTCTTGCCCAGGGATTGGGCGATTTCGTTGATGCGCTCCAGTTCGGCCAGGGACTCCACGTTGAACATGAGGATGTCGGCGTCCAGGGCTGAGCGGATCTCCTCAGGCCGCTTGCCCACGCCGGAGTACACGATGCGCGAGGCGGGCACGCCCGCGGTGAGCGCGCGGTGCAACTCGCCGCCGGACACGATGTCCATGCCCGCGCCCAGCTGGGCTAGGTGCTTGAGGATGGAGAGGTTGGAGCAGGCCTTGACCGAATAGCAGGTCAGGTGCTCGGCCTGGGCAAAGGCCGAGTCGTAGGCCGTGAAATGCCGGGTCAGGGTGGCCGCGGAATACACGTACAAGGGCGTGCCGTGCTGCGCGGCCAGGTCGGCCACGGCCACGTCCTCGGCAAAGAGCCGGCCGCCGCGGTATGCGAAATGGTGCATTGCTACTCCTAGGGATTCTTGCCGGCTGGTGGGACTAAGTGGTCCTTGCCCTCCACCGGGGGCAGGGTGTGGAGCACATTGAAGGCCAGGAGCCGCCAGCGCACGCCCGTAGCCGGGTCCAGGTTGCAGGCGTTGAGGAGCACCCGGCCCGTATCCGCGTCGTAGCTCAGGCCCGGGCCGCCGCGCCAGAATTCCCGCTGCTGGGTGGCCTGGAACGGACAGCCCGGACAGTCGGCCGGGGCCAGCTCCAGCACCAGCCGGTCCAGGTTCTCGGGCTTGCCGGTGACCACCGCGCTCACCCCCAGGCAGGCGCCGTTCCAGCCGGCGGCCTCCTGGGTGAGGGCAACGGCCTCGCCCTTGGCGTCGGGCCTGGGCCAGGTCTTCTTGCCACAGCCCGCGGCCAGGGCCAGGGCCAGGAGGGTGCATATGACAAAAAAAGCCGCCCAGGACAACGGTTTTCTCGGCTTCATTCCTCGGAATCCTCCGGATTCGGGGCGTTCCTGGCGGGCTCCACGGCGGCCTTGGCCAGGGTCTGGCGCGCCGCGGCGGCCAGGCTGCGCCAGCGGTGCAGGAAGGTGAGGGCCTCGATGGGCGGCAACCGGTCCATGTCCAGGCCGGCCAGGTCGTCCAGGAAGGCCAGAATCTCCACCGGCATCCCGGTACCCGGGGCCGGCGGGGCGGCCGGGGCCATGCCCGGCAGCAGGGACTGCCCCGCCTCCCGGGGCGCTGGCTCGGACGGCCGGCGGCGGGCCTTGCTCTCCAACTGGGCCAAAAGCTCCTTGGCCCGCTGCACCACCGGCCGGGGCACCCCGGCCAGCCGGGCCACCTCGATGCCGTAGCTGCGGTCCGAGGGGCCGGGAATGAGCCGGCGCAGGAACACGATGTCCCCCCGGAACTCCTTGACCGCGATGTTCACGTTGGCCACCCCGGAAATCTGGCCCTCCAGGGCGGTCAACTCGTGGTAGTGGGTAGCGAACAGGGTGCGCACCCCGGCCCCACCCATGCCGGACAGGGCTTCCACCACCGCCCAGGCCAGGGCCAGGCCGTCGAAGGTGGAGGTGCCGCGGCCGATCTCGTCCAGGATGATGAGGCTGCGCGGGGTGGCCTGGCGCAGGATGCGGGCGGTCTCCGCCATCTCCACCATGAAGGTGGAGCGGCCCATGGCCAGGTTGTCCGAGGCCCCCACCCGGGAGAAGATGCGGTCCACCAGGCCCAGCCGGGCCGACTCCGCGGGCACGTAGGAGCCCATCTGGGCCAGGATGCAGAGGATGGCGGCCTGGCGCAGCACCGTGGACTTGCCCGCCATGTTGGGGCCGGTGACCAGCAGGATGCGCTTGTCCTCGGAAAGGGTGAGATCGTTGGGGATGTAATCCGCCGCGCCCTGCACCGCCTCCACCACCGGGTGGCGGCCGCCCCGGACCCGAATCTCCAGGCCGGGGTGCAGCTCGGGGCGGGTCCAGCCGTGCTTGCGTGCTGCCGAGGCCAAGCCCTGCCAGCAGTCCAGGGCGGCCAGGCGGTCGGCCATGTCCGCCAGGCGGTGCCGGTCCTGGGCCAGGCCCCGGCGCAGCTCCACAAACAGGGTGTACTCCAGTTCCTTGCGCCGGTCCGAGGCGGAGAGAAGCTTGTCTTCCAGGTCCTTCAACCGGGGAGTCACGAAGCGCTCGCAGTTGACCAGGGTCTGGCGGCGCTCGAAATGGGACGGGACCTTGTCCGCTGCGGCCTTGGACACCTCGAAATAGTAGCCGAAGACCCTGTTGAAGCCCAGGCGCAGCTTGTCCAGGCCCGAGTCGCGCTGCTCCTGGGCCAGGAGCTCCTTCACCCGGGCCTCACCGTGCTCGGTGAGCTCCATGAGTTCGTCCAGGTCCGGGTTCCACCCGGCCTTGAACAGCCCGCCCTCGGTGAGCACCGGGGGCGGGGAGTCGGCCAGGGCGCGCGAGAGGCGCTCGGCGTGGTCGGCCATGGGGTCCCAGCCGTGCAGGAGCGAGGCCAGGGCCGCGGGCAGGGCGTCGGGCAGGTCCTCGAACCGGGCCGGGATGCGGGGCAGGGCCAGGAGGCTGTTGCGCAGGGCCAGCAGGTCTCGGGGCATGGCTCGGCCCAGCACGATGCGGGTGGACAGGCGCTCCAGGTCGTAGACCTGGGAAAGCTCCGCGCGCAGGGCCTCGCGCAGGCCGTCGCGGGCGAACAGGAAGGCCACCGCCTCCTGGGTCTTCTCGATGGGGGCCAGGTCCTTCCAGGGGTTCTTGAGCCGTTCGGCCAGGAGCCGGCCGCCCATGGGGGTGGCGGTGTGGTCCAGCACGGCCCACAGGGTGCCGCGGCCCTTGCCCCCGTCCAGGCGGCGGAAGAGTTCGAGGTTGCGCTCGGTGACCTCGTCCAGGAGTAGGTGGCGGGAGAGGTTGAGGGGCTTGAAGGGCGCCAGGTGCGAGATGTCCTGCATCTGGGTCTGGGCCACGTAGGCCAGGAGCGCCCCGCAGGCCCGCACCAGTTGGGGCTTGTCCGCCAGGTCCAGGGAGGCCAGGTCGGCCACGCCCTGGGCCGCCAGCAGGCGGTCCCGGGCCGGGGCCGGGTCGAAGTGCGGTCGCAGGGGCAGCCGGGTCAGGTGGATGCGGCTCCCCTCCAGGCTGCGCGGGGGCTCCAGGCCCTCGGGCAGAAGCAGTTCGCTGGGCCCGACCTTCTCCAGCCACTGCCAGAGCAGGTCCGTGTCCTTGGCCGTAAGTCCGCTCCAGTCGCCGGTGGAATAGTCCAGCCAGGCCAGGCCGCCGGCCCCGGCGTCCGCATCGAAGAGCAGGGCGGCCAGGAAGTTGTGGGCCTTGGCCGAGAGGTTGGCGTCCTCCACCACGGTGCCCGGGGTGAGCACCCGGGTCACGGCCCGCTTCACCAGGCCCTTTGCCTGGCGGGGGTCCTCCACCTGGTCGCAGATGGCCACCTTGTAGCCCCGGCGCAAGAGCTTGGGGAGATACGCCTCGGCCGCGTGGTGGGGCACCCCGCACATGGGCACCGGGCTGGCCGCGTCCGGGTTGCGCGAGGTGAGCGCAATGCCCAGCTCCCGGGCCGCCACCTCGGCGTCCTCGAAGAACATCTCGTAGAAGTCGCCCATGCGGTAGAAAAGCAGCGCGCCCGGGTGCTCCTGCTTGATGCGCAGGTACTGCTCGAGCATGGGGGTGAGCTTGGGAGACTGCGACACGGCGCTCGCCGACAAAACTATTCGTTAATTACCAGGCGGTAGCCTATTGAATGCCAGCTCTGGCAGCGGGGGCAGACGAAGAAGACCTGCTCCCGCTTGAGCCCGCAGGTGCGGCACACGAAGCGCTTGATCTCCCGGGCCCGAGCCGCAAAGAACTCCAGTTGGGTGCGGAACACCGGGCTCAGGTCCTGCTGCTGGGCGGCCAGGAGCAGAAGCTCCAGCCGGGCCGGCCAGAACCCGGGGTTGGCCACCAGGGTCTTCTCCAGCCAGGTCACGGCCAGGTCCCGCTCCATGCCCGCGGCGAACCAGGCCGCGTAGAAGGAGATGAGCAGGTCCGGCTCCTGGGCCGCGAGCACCGGAAGCACCGCCTCGGCCAGGGCGCGGTCCGGGATGATGGAAAAGGGCCGGTCCATTTCCGGGCCGGGCACCGGGCAGGCCGTGTTGCCGGACTCGGCCATGGCCCCGGCCGCTTCGCCGCAGTGGGCGGCGTCGGCCAGGAGCCCCTCCAGGAGCACGAAGCGCAGCCGCGGCTGCACCTGGCCCAGGGCCTTGCCCAGGCC
>JAEXTU010000105.1 GCA_023453335.1 Pseudomonadota bacterium
GGCCCACCACTCGGCCAGCTCGGCCGCGTCCCCGCCCCGTTCCCGGAGCGGGGGCAGATGGATGTTGAAGCTCTGCAACCGGAAGAGTAGGTCCTCCCGGAACCGGCCCTCGGCGGCCATGCGCTCCAGGTTGCGGTTGGTGGCGGCCACCAGCCTGAAGTCGCTCACGATCTCGGTGTTGCCGCCCACCGGCCGGAAGCGGTGCTCCTGGAGCACGCGCAGGAACGCCTTCTGCACCTGGCCGGGCAGTTCCCCCACCTCGTCCAGGAACAGGGTGCCGTGGTGGGCCTGCTTGATGAGCCCGTCATGCTTGCGGTCGGCGTTGGTGAAGGCCCCCTTCTCATGGCCGAAGAGCATGCTCTCCACCAGGTTGGCGGGCAGGGCCGCGCAGTCCACCACCACGAAGGGCCCCTGGGCCCGGTTGCTGTTGGCGTGGATGACCCGGGCGAAGAGCTCCTTGCCGGTGCCGGTCTGGCCGGTGATGAGCACGGCCACGTCGCTGGCCGCGGCCTGGGCGGCCAGGTCCAGGCAGGCCAGCACCGCCCCGGACCCGCCCACGATGCCCTCGCGCTTGAGGTCGCGACGGGCCTTGCGCTCCTGGCGGGCGCGGTAGGCCAGGGCACGCTGCACCGGCAGGCGGATCTTGTTCAGGGTGGGCGGCTTGGTGATGTAGTCCCAGGCCCCGCTGCGGATGGCCAGCTCCGCGCCGTCCGGGTCCCCGGACCCGGTGAGGATGATGACCTCGGGCCGGCCCGGGCTCTCGCGCAGGGTGTGGATGTGCTCCAGGCCGTTGCCGTCGGGCAGCCACACATCCAGGATGACCGCGGCGTACTCCGCAGCCGCGGCCCGCTCCAGGCCGTCGCGAAGGGACAAGGCCTGGTCCGCGGCGTGGCCCAGGCTGGCCATGACCGCGGCCAGGGCCTCGCACAAGGAGGCGTCGTCGTCGATGACGAGGATGCGGGCCATTCAGCGCTCCGTTGCCGTGGGGTTTTTCGCTGCGGCCTCCCGGTCCAGGACATTGCGCACGCACTCGGCCAGCTCCCGCCAGCGGAAGGGCTTGGCCAGGCAGGCCCGGGGCCGTATCGTGCGGGTGAGCGCGGCGCGCAGTAGCTCCCGGTCGCCGCTCACCAGGACCGCGGGCAGGGTCGGGTTCAGGATAGCCAGTTCGTCGAGCAAATCAAAGCCCGTGATGTCCGGCATGACCACGTTGCTGAGCACCAGGTCGAAACGGTGCGGGGTGCGGCGCAGGATGAACAGGGCCTCCCGGCCGTGGGCGCAGGCGGTGACCCGGTAGCCCAGTTCGCGCAGGCTCACCGCGCAACTCTCGCGCAGGCCGCGCTCGTCGTCCACCACCATGATCCGCTCCCGGCCCCGGGGCAGGGCGTGGCGCTCGGCCGCGGCCAGGCCCACGGCCTCCACCGGCCGCTGCGCGGAGCGGGGGATGAAGACCTGGAACACCGAGCCCGAGCCGGGCTCGCTCTGCACCGCCACGGCCCCGCCCAGGCGAGCCACGATGCCCTGCACCACGGCCAGGCCCAGGCCGGTGCCCAGGCCGTCCTTGCGGGTGGTGAAGAAGGGGTCGAAGATGCGGGCCAGCACCGCCTTGTCCATGCCCGCCCCGGTGTCGCTCATGGTGAGCCGCACATACTCCCCGGGCTCCAGGTCCCAGCCGGCCAGGGGCTCGTCCTCGGGCGCGGTGACCAGATCCACCTCGCAGGTGAGGCGGCCGCCCCCCTTCTCCATGGCGTGCAGGGCGTTGGTGGCCAGGTTCATGACCACCTGGTGGAGCTGGGCCGGGTCGGCCAGCACGTAGTCCTCGGCCGTGTGCAAGGTGTGGTGCAGGGCCACGCCCGGGGGCAGGCTAGGCCCCACCAGCTTCATGCACTCCTTGAGCAGGGTGGAGACCCGGAAGGGAATGGGCTCGTCGCCCTCGCGCTGCCGGCCCAGGTTGAGGATCTGGACGGCCAGGGCGCGGGCCCGCTCCGCGGCCTGGAGGATGTTGGCGAACAGGCCCCGGGCCGGGTCGATGACTGGCAGGCCGGTGAGGCCCAGCTCCGCGTGCAGGATGATGGGGCCCAGGATGTTGTTGAAATCGTGGGCGATGCCCCCGGCCAGGGCGCCCAGGGCCTCCATGCGCTGGGCCTTGCGCACCTGGCGCTCCAGGCGCTCCACCTCGGTCACGTCGCGCCACACCCCCACGAAACCCTGCACCACCCCGTGCCGCACCCGCACCGGGGAGAAGGTCATCTCGCAGCGCAGGCGGCTGCCGTCCTTGCGGGTCAGGGAGGCGCGGCCGGTCCACACGTCGCCCCGCACCATGGCCTGGTTCAGGCGCTGGTAGGCCCGGCGCGAGGGGCCGCCCTGGAACCGGGCATCCAGGGGCATGCCCTTGGCCTCGTGCTCGGCCAGGCCGAGCATCTCCTCGAAGGCCTGATTTACGTATTCCACGACCAGGCTGGGGGAGCAGATGACCACCACCTCACCGGCCTGCTGGATGGCCGCGGCCAGGCGCACGCGCTCCCGCTCGGCCGCGCGGGCCGCGGTCACGTCGCAGAAGAATACCGCGATGCGCGCCACCTCGCCGTGCCTGTCCAGGATGGGTTCGGCCCGGGTGTCGTAGACTTGGCCCGGGGTGGCGCTGTCCTCGTAGCGCACCGGGGCCTTGGCGCGGATCACCGCATCGGCCATGGCCCGGCGGCGGGCCGCCACCTCGGGCGGGAAGAATGCGAAGAAATTGCGGCCGGGCAGCTCGTCCAGGGGGGTGTGCAGGAGCCGGGCCAGCGCCGGGTTGGCCACCAGGATGACGCCCTCGGGGTCCATGAGCAGGGCGCAGTCGGAGGTGGCGCGGAGCAGGCAGTCGGCCACCTGGCCCGCGGCCGTGTCTGGCCCGGGACGCTTGGTGCGGCGGGAACCCATGGCCTACCCCCTGGTTCAGGCCTGGCCCTATCCGGGGCCATACGCCCTTTTTCCGGTTCTTGTCCATGAAATCCCCGAAAAATCTGGCGGGTGTCTCGTACCGCAAGATTTTCACCCTCACTCCTGCGCGGAATCCCAGGCCGGGGCTGGAGAACCAGCCCGCCTGGATTCCTGAATATTTCCCCCACATCCCCGGCCTTCCCGCCCGGCCAGACGGATTTGTCTTGTAAAACAAGACACATTCCTGTCTTGCAATACGAGATGGCCCCGCCCTGGAAATGCAACATGCTGTAATAACATGAATCATATCCTGGCACAGATCTTGAGTCTTGCCGGGTGGGACCGCATTGGGGCGGTCTCCCGGGGGGTACGCATGAAGACCTTCGCCAGCCTCGTCGAGGAGGTCCAGAAGCCCGGGCGCTGCCGCCGCTGCGGCGGGTGCGTGGCCTTCTGCTCAGCCATCAACTACGGGGCCCTGGCTGCGAACCCGGACGGCGCCCCCCGCTACAGCGACCCGGAAAAATGCATCGAGTGCGGGATGTGCTACATGCTCTGCCCGGTCATCAACGAACTCGAGGAGGAGGCCAAGCGCAAGGCCCTGTGGCAGGAGCCCATGGGCAACGTGCTGGGCGTGTCCGTGGCCCGGGCCAAGGACGCCTCCATCCGGGAACTCGCCACCGACGGCGGGGTGCTCACCGCCGTCCTGCTCCGCCTGTTCGACGAGGGCCGCATCGACGGCGCGGTGCTGGCCAAGGGCGCCGGCCCCTTCCTGCGCCGGCCCTTCCTGGCCGCCACCCGCAAGGACATCCTGGAGGCGGCCGGCTCCTTTGCCGGCCCGCCGCACGGTCGGGACCTGGTGGGCGGCCGCTACGGCACCTACGCCTCCTCCCTCTCCGCCCTGGGTGAGCAGCTCAAGCAGGGCCTTCGCCGGGTGGCCTGCGTGGCCCTGCCCAGCCAGATCCTCACCATCCGCAAGATGCAGGTGCTGGGCGTGGTGCCCACCGACTCCCTGTACTGCCTCATCGGCCTGTTCTGCTCCGGCCAGTTCGAGTTCGGCCAGTCCGGGCGCAAGCGGCTGGAGCGGCTGGGCGGCTTCGCCTGGAGCGAAGTGGAGCGCATCAACGTGAAGGACGCCCTGCACGTGGCGGTGCGCGGCCGGGGCACGGTGACCATCCCGCTGGAGGAGCTGGACGGTCTGCGCCGCCATGCCTGCCGCTACTGCACCGACTACGGCGCGGAGTACGCGGACCTCTCCTGCGGCGGATTGGGCGCGGAGGCGGGCTGGACCACGGTCATCACCCGCACCCCGCTGGGCCGAGCCATCCTGGCCGACGCCGGGGAGTCCGTCATCGAGGCCTATCCGGAACAGGCCAACCCCCGCGCCGGCCGGCAGGCCCTGGAGGCGGTGGGCCAGCGCACCGAATGGAAGCGCATGCGCGCGGTGCATGACGGCGAGGGCGTGGGGAGCGTTGCCGCGGTCTAGCCGCGGGATTTTGCCCGAAGGGAGGAGGACAAGAGCCATGGCCAACAAGATCGGGGTGTACGTCTGCCACTGCGGCACCAACATCGCGGGCAAGGTCGACTCGCCCGGGGTGGCCGCCTTCGCCCGGGGCCTCAAGGACGTGGCCGTGGCCCGGGACTACAAGTTCATGTGCTCGGACCCCGGCCAGGACATGATCATCCGGGACATCAAGGAAATGGGCCTCAATAGGGTGGTGGTGGCCTCCTGCTCCCCCCGGCTGCACGAGAAGACCTTCCAGAAGACCTGTGCCCGGGCCGGGCTGAACCCCTACCTGTTCCAGATGACCTGCATCCGGGAGCACTGCTCCTGGGTGACCAAGGACCCGGACGAGGCCACGGCCAAGGCCATGCGCCTGGTGGCCGGGGCGGTGCGCCGGGTGGGCCGGCACGGCAAGCTTTACTCCCGTACCGAGAAGGTCCACCCCGATGTGCTGGTGGTGGGCGCGGGCATCGCCGGGATCCAGGCCAGCCTGGACATCGCCCGCAGCGGGCACCGGGTCCACTTGGTGGAGCGCGCGCCATCCATCGGCGGGCACATGGCCCAGTTCGACAAGACCTTCCCCACCCTGGACTGCGCGGCCTGCATCTCCACGCCCAAGATGGTGGCCGTGGCCCAGGAGTCCAACATCACCCTGCACACCTTCGCCGAGGTGACCAAGGTGGAGGGATTCGTGGGCAACTACGCGGTGACCATCCGAGAGCGGCCCCGCTACGTGGACCGCGACCTGTGCACCGGCTGCGGCCTGTGCACCGAGAAGTGCCCCACCAAGGTGGTGAGTGAATTCGAGGAGGGCCTGTCCGAGCGCCGGGCCATCTACCGCAACTCGCCCCAGGCCGTGCCCAACACGCCAGTTATTGATGCGGCCCACTGCCGCACCCTGAACAACAAGAAGTGCGGGGTCTGCGCCAAGCTCTGCCCCTCCGGGGCCATCGACTACGACCAGAAGGAGAAGCTGGTCACGATGAACGTGGGCACCATCATCCTGTGCACCGGGTTCGACGCCTTCGACCCCGCGCCGCTCACCCAGTACGGCTATGGACGCTATCCCGAGGTCTACACCGCGCTCCAGTTCGAGCGCCTGAACAACGCGGTCGGGCCCACCGGCGGAAAGATCCTCATGAAGAACGGCAAGCCGCCCGAGAGCGTGGCCATCGTCCACTGCGTGGGCAGCCGCGACGCCAACCACCACGAGTACTGCTCCCGGGTGTGCTGCATGTACGCCCTCAAGTACGACCACCTCATCAAGGACAAAGTGGGACACCACGCCCAGGTCTACAACTTCTACATGGACCTGCGCTGCTTCGGGAAGGGTTACGAGGAGTTCCTGCGCAGGGTGCAGGAGGAAGGGGTCAGCTTCATCCGGGGCCGGCCCGCGGCCATCACCGACCGGGCCGAGTCCCCGGACGAGGAGGGCAAGCTCATCGTCCTGGCCGAGGACACGCTCCTGGGCCGGCGGCTGCGGGTGCCGGTGGACATGGTGGTGCTGTGCACGGCCATGGAACCGCGCAAGGACGCCGGGGAGGTGGCCCAGGTCTTCGGCATCAGCCAGGGACTAGACGGGTTCTTCCTGGAGGAGCACCCCAAGCTGGGGCCCATGTCCACGGCCACCGACGGCATCTTCCTGGGCGGGACCTGCCAGGCCCCGCGGGACATCCCGGACGCCGTGGCCCACGCCTCGGGCGCGGCGGCCCAGGCCCTGTCCCTGGCCGCCCGCGGCCTGGTGGACATCTCCCCCACCACCTCGCACATCAACCCGGACATCTGCGTGGGCTGCAAGGTGTGCATCGGCCTGTGCGCCTACTCGGCCATCGAGTTCGACGAACTGCACCACGTGAGCGTGGTTAACGAGGCCCTGTGCAAGGGCTGCGGCAGCTGCGCGGCCTACTGCCCCAGCGGCGCGGCCCAGATCAAGCACTTCAGCGAGGAGCAGGTGTTCTCCGAACTGGACGGCCTGCTCGGCGACGTGCTGGCCGGCCCCCGCTTCGCCGCGAAGAAGGCCCCGGCCCCGGCGGCCAAGCCGGCCCGCATCCCCATCACAGAAGAGGCACCGGAGCAGACCGAAGAGGCCCCGGCCTAGGATCGCGCCCCAGGGCGCACAACAACGGAGTTCCCCATGGAAGCGACGCACGAACACAGCCAGCCGGCCCCGGGCCAGTCCGCAGGGACGGCCGCGCCGGACTTCGAACCGACCATCGTGGCCTTCGTGTGCAACTGGTGCACCTACACCGCCGCCGACCTGGCCGGCACCGCGCGCATGGTGCAGTCCCCCAACGTGCGGCTGGTGCGGATGATGTGCACCGGCATGGTGGACCCCAAGTACGTGCTCAAGGCCCTGCTCTCCGGCGCGGATGCGGTGCTGGTGAGCGGCTGCCACCCCGGGGACTGCCACTACATCAACGGCAACTACAAGGCCCGGCGGCGCATCAAGCTGCTGAGGGAGATCCTCACCGGGTTCGGCGTGGACGAGCGCCGGCTCAAGCTCACCTGGGTCGGGGCCAGCGAGGGCAACGAGTTCGCCGCGACGGTCAACCACATGGTGGCCGAGATCCGCGAACTGGGCCCCAGCGATGCCCGCACCATGATGGCGATTTAAAAATAGTCAAAAAATCCGCCAGGATTTTTTGAAAAATACTGAGAACGGACGCGAAGCGAGGAGTTCCCCATGGCCACCACCGCCAAGCTCGAAGTCTCCAACGGCGACCTGCTGCAGTCGGTGCAGGCCTTCCTGCACCTGCTCATGGACGACGGCGGCATCGCCGGCCTGCTCACCCCGCTGCACCTGGCCCCGGGCGTGGTCATGCCCGCCCTGGTCACTGAGCCGGAACGCCTGAAGCAGGCCGACCCGCTGGCTCCCGCCTTCCCGCTGAACGCCGCCACCATCGCGGCCAAGCTCACCCGCGGCGGCTCGCCGGGCGGGGCCCTGGCCGCGGTGCTCCGCCCCTGTGAGGTGCGGGCCTTCGTGGAGTTGGTCAAGCTCAACCAGGGCAACCTGGAGGACCTGGCCATCATCAGCATCGACTGCCTGGGGGCCTACACCAACGCGGATTACCGCCGCTTCGCCGCGGGCCGCGAGGCTGTGGCCGCCACCGGCCAGTTCACGGCCCAGGCGCTGGCCGGCCGCACCCCGGACCCGGCCGACATCCCCCTGGCCAAGGCCTGCCGCGCCTGCGAGCATCCGGTGGCCTACAACGCGGACATCACCCTGGGCCTGGTGGGCCTGCGCGGGGCGGACCACCTGCTGGTGAGCGCCCACACCCCGCGCGGCGAGGCATTGCTCGCCAAGCTGCGCCTGCCCGACACCGTGGAGCCCACCGCGCGCAAGGACGCCCTGGCCGAACTGGTGGCCAGCCGGGTGAAGTTCCGGGACGAGATGTTCGCCGCCACCCGGGAGGCCACCGCCGGCATGCCCAGGCTGGCCGAGTACCTGGCGGCTTGCGTGGGCTGCTACAACTGCCGCGCCGCCTGCCCGGTGTGCTACTGCCGGGAGTGCGTGTTCCTCACCGACGTGTTCGACCACAAGCCCTGGCAGTACCTGGGCTGGGCCAAGGGCAAGTCCGCCCTGCGCCTGCCCACGGACACGGTCCTCTTCCACCTCACCCGGCTGGCCCACATGAGCCTGTCCTGCGTGGGCTGCGGCCAGTGCTCCAACGCCTGCCCCAACGACGTGCCGGTCATGGAGCTGTTCCGCTCCGTGGCCGCCCGTACCCAGGAGGCGTTCGCCTACGAGCCGGGCCGCAGCCCGGACGAGGCCCTGCCCCTGGCGGTGTTCCAGGCCAAGGAGTTCGCCGAGGTCACGGGCGGCAGGGATTAGGTCAGCCAAGGAGGAGCCGGGCCATGAAGACGACATATGCGGCACTGGTGGTAGGCGCCGGCGTGGCCGGGATCCGCGCCGCCCTGGAC
>JAEXTU010000142.1 GCA_023453335.1 Pseudomonadota bacterium
GGCCAGGTCCGGGCAGCGGGGCACATAGCCATGCCGCCGGTGCGAGGTCTCGCACGGGTTGTCCAAACAGCACCAGCCGCAGCCCACGCAGGGCAGGGAACTCATGGCTCGACCATTCCTTGGGCCTCCTGACCACTCCCAGGCTACTCCCCTGCCCGGAAACCGCAAGCCAAACGGCCCGCCCGGCGGACCGGGACGGGCCGTCCTGCTCCAGTCGGCCGGGGCTACTGCTTGTCCGTGGCCCGGGTCAGCTCGGTGACGTTGGACTTGGTGAAAAAGCCGTCGAAGCCCGCGTAGCGCTGGATGTACTCGTGCACCAGGAAGGTGGTGGGGAAGGTCTCGGTGAAGGTCTGGTGCAGGCCGTCGTGCGGGCCGCCCACCAGTTCGATGAGGAACTGCATGCCCTCGGCCTTGAGGCCCGCGAACACGTCCTCGATCTGCTCGCAGCGGAACGCGGTGTGGTGTACCCGCCGGCCGTAGTTCACGATGAACTTCTCGGTGGGGCCGCTCTGCTCGTAGCTCACGAAGGGCTCGATGCCCGAGGTGAAGACCTGGGCGTAGTCGTCCATGGTGAGCCGGGCCACGCTGGTGATGGAGTTCAGGCTGTTCACGTACACCGCGAAGGCGAAGTTGTAGCCGGTGAGCTCCATGAACTCCAGGATGGCCGCGTCGCGGTCCTGGGCCACCACCCGGGTGGCCGAGTGGTCCAGCTCGAACACGTTCTTGAGATACGGCTTGTCCGGCTTGGTGAAAGTCCAGTCCAGGGGCGCGGCGTCCTTGCCCCGCCAATCGCCCTCCTTGTGCTTCCACTGGATGAAGCCCAGAGCGTTGCCGGTGTGGGCCGAGGGCGGGGTCTGGATGTAGAGGTAGGAGCCGGCGTCCACCAGGCCGTCGGTGGCGAAGCGCACCCCGCGCGCCTTCTGGATGGCCACGTAGCGCATGAGGTCGCGGCACTTGTACACAAAGGTCTCCAGCCGGGCGTCGGGCTTGGCCTCGGTCTTGGGCCGCACGTTGTAGTTGCGGTGGGGGTTGGCCTCGGCCGTGCGGCGGGAGGTGATGAGGAAGTCGGCGCAGCCGTCCTGCTTGAGCACCGCCACCTGGCGCTTGGGCGTGGAGAACGCGCCGTCGAAGCCAAGCCCGGTCCAGTCCAGGAACTGGTGCACAGCCGCCGGCTCGTCGCCCGGCTCCACGTTCACGATCACCGCCTCCAGCCCGCCCACCAGGCCCTCCAGCCCGGCCTTCTTGCGCGAGGCCTGCACCTTCGCCACCCCTTCCAGGAGCTTCGTGGCGTCGTTCTTGAACTCGGGGGCCATCGCTCGTCTCCCTGGCTACTGTCCGTGGATGAACGTCACCGGATTGTAGGTGTCCGCCGCCTTCAGGATCTCGGCAAACGGGATGTATGACTCGTAGACCTTCTTCGTCTGCGGGAAAATCCTCTCATATTCCTTGGCCAGCTTTTCCGTTTCAAGCCCTGCCATATGCCCATTGTACACGATCTGCAATGCAATCCCCTGCAACTCGTCAGGGGAATATGGGGAGAAAGGGTCCTTTGGATTGTACTGCTCCAAGTATTCCTCGCGCATCCCCGGTCCGCGCTCCTGCTCGTCCTTGCTGGCATCCTGGAATCTCTCCAGGTAGTACGCTGAATTCTCGCCGACCTTGTCCTTTCTCCAACCTTTCGCGTCATCCCAGACCAGAAGCCGTTGGAAATCAGTGACATCCCAGATTTCTGGGACTGGTTGCCCCTGGGGGCCATGCAGCATCTCGATGCGCTTGAACGGCTCGCCCGGAATAACCCTATCCGGCAATTCACCTTCTACGTAATCCATGGATGAAAGCCACCACGCGGCGCCCTGCACGGTGAATACATACGCCGTGGTGCAGCAGTGCGCCCCGCCGGAATACGTATAGCAGGCGAGTGTGTCGTAGGATTTACCGGGAAAATCACCGTACGCCTGGCAATGTGGCGCAGTGGACGATTCGCTTTCCACGGCATGAAGCGTCGCGCCATCCCGCTGATACATGATTGATACGGCGTATCCCCCGGAAGGCTTCTCCTCGGACGATAGTTCCACCCGATAGCCCCCGTTGAGCATGGCCTCGGATTTCCCCCCGGCCTGCGCAGCCTGGGGAAGCAACACGAGCAGGAAGCACACCACCCAGCGAACCTGCGCCATACCCTGCCCCTGTGCCTATTCCACGCCCAGCGCCCTGGCGGTCAGGTGCTTGCGGCCGGCGGCCTGGAGGATGTCGGCCATGGCGTCCTTGTCCGGCAGCGAACTCTTGGCCAGCTCCGCCACGTACGCGGCCAGGCGGGCGTCCTCGGCCAGGTAGGCGCGGGCCACCTTGCCCACGTCGCCGATCTCGGCCATGCGGGTGAGCCAGCCCACGCCCTCGTTGTACACGATGGTGGAGGCGACGGACGCGGCCAGGAGCGCCAGCAGGTGGCGCAGGGGCACCCGCGCGATGAGCCGGTCTGCGTAGCGCGTGGCCAGCACCGGCGGGCAGTAGGCCAGGAGCACCCCGTACAGGGCCGGGTCGCCCTGGATGTCCTGCGCACTGTGCACGTCCTGGTCCAGCCGCTCGTGCAGCAGATCGGCCAGGGTGTTGATCTCCTTGGACAGGTCCACGGTGATGGCGGTCAGCGGCCGGCACCCGCCCTGGGCCTTGTACTCCCGCACCAGGAGCTGCGCCTCGGCCCGGGCCCGCTGCCGCAGGATGTCCAGCACCTGGGCCACATACTCGTCCTTGATGGCCAAGAACTCCTCGCCGGTCAGGGTGAGCCCGGCCAGGACCTCGTAGGAGGAGCAGATCACCCCGCACTTGTTGGCGCTGGAGCCGTGCACCGCCAGGGCCCCGGCCTCCTGGAGCTTGTCCCTCGCCTCGGGCGAGAGGAAGAGGTTGGCCCCCTCCACGATGGCCCGGGCCGTCGGCTTTCCCGAGGCATCCAGGAAGTCGCGCCAGTTGCGGATGTTGATGGTGTCCGGCCGGCCGCCGCAGGGCAGGAACAGGTCCGCGCGGGCGGTGTTGTGCAGGGTGTCGCGCAGCCGCTTGCCCTCGGGGGTGGTGGCCGCGGCCACCGTGCCCTCCCCGGACAGGCGCGCGGGGTCGAACTCGGCGATGGTCAGGTCCGCCGCGATGAGCCGGGCCAGCTCCGCATGGTCCAGGCCTTGGGGGTCGTACGCCGCGCCGTGGCCGTCGGACACCGCCACGATGGCCGCATTCTTGCCATACTCGCGCATGAGCAGCTGCATGGCGTTGCCGGCCACGTCGCCGCGCGGGCCGCCGGTGATCTTGACCGTGAAGCGCTCGGAGCGCGGGTCCAGCCCGAGCAGGCTCTTGAGCACCACCTCGGCGAACACCACCACGCCCAGGGAGGTCACGCCGTAGCGCTTGTGGCTGATCCCGGTCCGGGGCTTGGAGCTCATGAAGGCCGCGGGATAGCGGTAACCGCGATAGCCGGCCCGGGCCACGATCCACTCGATGTGTTCGGGGGTGATGTGCTCGTCCGGGCCGAGGTAGATGATCTCCTCCCGGTTCAGGTAGTCCACCACCCCGGGCAGCACCGGGGCCTGGGCCGGGGCTTCCTCCGGGGCCACGATGAGGTCCAGCAGGGCGTCGGCCAGGCCCTTGACCGCCTGGTCCGCGTCGCCCTCCGGGCCCAGCAGGAGCACGGCCTTGGCCCCGCCCTCGGGGATGTCCTTGTTCTTGTGCTGCTGGGCCTTGGCCAGGGCGGTCACCTCGTCCCAGAGCCGGTTGGACTCCAGTTCGAACTGCTCCTGGGTCCGGGTGGGCACGATGCGCACCCCGCCGCGGGCCATCTCCCGGTAGCGCACGTGGAAGCCCTGGTAGTGCGGCCCGGAGAAGAAATAGAAGCCGTAAGGCGGCGCGCCCTCGGTGGGCACCGGGCCGCCGGGCATCGCGTCCAGCACCGCAGGGTCCAGGCGGAAGCCCAGGCCCAGCCGGCCGGGCAGGAAATAGTTGGTGCGCAGGGTGTGGACCACGAAGGCATCCATGCAGGAGAATGTGTTGCGCGCCACCTCGTCGCCCAGGCCGTCGGCCAGGCGGCGCAGGCGCTCCCGGCAGTCCCGGGCCATGGCCTCGCGGTTGCCCACCACCGGGTTGAAGCGGGCCTCGAACAAGTCCAGCACCGCCCGCGCCGCGGCGCGGTTGGCCAGCACCGCGGCCACCATGTGGTGCGCGGTGTAGGCGTACAGGTCCTGGCGCAGCAGGAACTGGTGGGCGAATTCGGTGGCGGCCTGCAGGAAGGCCACCTGGCGCAGGCTCCAGCCGTCCTCGTCGGCCAGGCGCTCCAGGTCGTGCCCCGCGATCTGCTTGACCAGGGCCAGCTCCGCGGCCAGCCGCCGCCAGACCCGGCCCGCCGGGTCCAGGACCGCACCGTTCCGGGTCGCGTAGAAGGAGCACACCGCCATGGAGTCCTGCCCCGCGGCGTACACGTCGGCATAGGCCCGGTGGATGTGCACCTTCTCCCGACGCAGGATGCGCACCATCTCCAGGAGCAGGCCGCGCCGGGCCGGCGAGGTCAGGGCCACCACCACCCGGGACAGGTTGGGGTAGGCCTCGGGGTCCAGCCTGACCAGCACCCGCTCCCGGTCCGGGGAGGCGTGGAACTCCTCCCACAGGGCGAAGTGGCGCAGGGCGCGCTCGAGCTCGAACTTCTCCACGCAGTCGCCGGTGGCCGCGGCCAGGAAGCCGGAGAAGCCGGGGAGTTGCTCGGGGGGCAGGCTGCTCGCGCGCATCTGCTCCACCGCCAGCCGGAAATCCTCGCCGGTGATGTCCAGGGGGGCCTGGGGCGAGAGCACGAAGGTGTCCAGGCGGAGCCGGCCGTCGACGCTCTCGTAGATGCGGGCGTTGAGGATCTCGCGGCCGCGCAGGGAGGTGAGCACCTCCACCAACTCGCCGTCGCCGCGGACCGGGGTGAGGTAGGTGATCTTGGTGCCGTCCGGGCTCTTCACGGACAGACGCTGGCCCTCGCTGAACACCTGGCCGGAGATGAGCGCGTGCAGGTGGCGCACCTGCTCCTCCTGGGAGTGGGTGCGGAAATAGTAGGCGGGCATGGCGCTGAAGAACCAGGGGGCCAGGGTCTCGGCCTCGGTCCCCAGGCGCTCCTTGACCAGGGCCAGGGTGGCCGCGGCCTCTGCGGCCGAGGGCCGCTCGTCGCGCGGGCCGGATTCGTCCTGCATGGCTATCCTCCCTGCCCCCGTTTCCGCCGGCGGGGTGGGGGCAGCGCCTCTTCCGTAGCACACTTTGCCCGGGGGCAACAAGCCAACCCGCCGCCGTGACGGGATTTTCCCGGCGGCAGGGCTCCATGCGGTAGAGGCGCACGTCGCGTTGGGGGAAGGGGATGCTGATGCCGGCCGCGTCCAGGGCGCGCTTGATGGCCTCGGTGAGGGCAAAGCGCACGTCCCAGTAGTCGCGGGTGGCCACCCAGGGCCGCACCACCAGGTTCACGCTGGAGTCGGCCAGCTCGGCCACCGCCACCTGGGGCGCGGGGTCGGCCAGCACCCGCGGGTCCGCGGCCAGCACCCCGGCCACCACCTCCCGGGCCCGGGCCGTGTCGTCGGCGTAGGAGATGCCCACGGCCAGGTCGATGCGGCGGGTGGGGTTGGCGGTGAGGTTCACGATGGTGGCGCCCAGGATGGCGCCGTTGGGCACCAGCACCCGCTGGTTGTCCGGGGTGGCGAGCTGGGTGTGGAAGATGGTGGCCTTCTCCACCGTGCCGGTCTGGCCGGCCACGCTGACCATGTCGCCCACGGTGAAGGGCCGCAGGATCATGAGCACCACCCCGGCGGCGATGCTGGACAGGGAATCCTTGAGGGCCAGGCCCACGGCCAGGCCGGCCGCGCCGAGCACCGTGAGCAGGGAGGCGGTGCTCACCCCGAGTTGGCCGACCGCGGCCACGCAGACCACCGCGGCCAGCCCGTAGTAGGTGACGCTCTTCAGGAACTGCACCAGGACCAGGTCCAGGTGCGCCCGCTCCAGGACCCGGGCCAGGAGCCGGGCGATACGGCGGGAAAGCCACAGCCCGGCCACCAGGATGAGCAGGGCCAGGGGCAGGCGCAAGGCGTTGAGCATGATCCAGGACCAGGCGGAATCGAACAGGGCGCTCATGGAACCTCCGGGGGCCGGCGGGACGGGGCCGGTCATTCGAGAGTGCGGATAGGGGCCGGACGCCGGCCGGAATGGCGCGACCCGGGCTTTGAACCAGCCTACACCCGGCCCGGGGAGGGGGCAACCCGCGGCCGGAACCGGTTGGCTGATACGCCTCCTTGACAGTCGTGGTATGGCGCCGTACTTTCGGCTTGGAAATCGAAAAGCGAGGGCACGCCATGTTCGAATCCCGCACCCAGTCCAAGTTCGACGCCCTGTCCACCCTGGGCCGCCGGGTCAAGGATATTGACCTGGAGGCGGTGCGCACCTGCCTGGACCTCCTGCAGGCGGCCTTTGACGTGCGCCAGTCCCTGAACGAGCGGTTCTTCCGCAAGGCGGTGTCCGAGGGCCGGTTCACGGTGCTGGCCCTGCTCCTGGCCGCCCCGGACTGGAGCATGACCCCCTCGGAGCTGGCCGCGGGCTCGGGTGTGACCCGGGCCACCATGACCGGACTGCTGGACGGCCTGGAGTCCGACCGCCACGTGGAGCGCAAGGGCTTCAAGAACGACCGGCGCAAGACCACCGTGCACCTGACCCGGGAGGGCCGGGACTTCCTGCTCTCGCTGCTGCCCGACTACTTCAAGGTCATGGCCAACGCCACCGCCCACCTCTCCGAGACCCAGCGCCGCAGCCTCTCCCACATCCTGGAGAAGGTCCGGGGCGGCGTGGGCTAGCCCCATGCTCGCCGGCGTGGACGGCTGCAAGGGCGGCTGGCTGGTGGCCCTGCCCTTCGAAGAAATTCCCCGCGACGCGCGGGGGCTCAGGATGGAAATCTGGTACTAGGGCCTAGCACTCCTTCCCGTTCTTCACCGGCCGCACGCCCCAGATCTTGTCCGCGTACTCGGCCACCGCGCGGTCGCTGGAGAAGTGGCCCATGCCGGCGGTGTTGAGGATGCTCATCTTGGCCCAGGCCGCGCGGTCCTGGTAGGCCTTCTCCACCCGGCCCTGGCAGTCCAGGTAGGCGCGGTAGTCGGCCAGAACCATGAACCGGTCCACGTTCAGGAGGTTGTCCACCAGGGGCCGGTACAGGTCCGGCCGGCCCGGGCTGAAGCGGCCCGAGGCCAAAAGGTCCAGGGCCTCGGCCAGTTCCGGGTCGCCCGCCACGTGCTCCTGGGGCCGGTAGCCGATCTTCTTGAGGGCCATGACCTCGCCCGCGGCCAGGCCGAACAGGAAGAAGTTCTCCGCGCCCACCCGTTGCCTAATCTCCACGTTGGCCCCGTCCAGGGTGCCGATGGTCAGGGCGCCGTTCAGGGCGAACTTCATGTTCCCGGTGCCCGAGGCCTCGTACCCCGCGGTGGATATCTGCTCGGACAGCTCGGTGGCCGGGATGATCTTCTCGGCGTTGGACACGCAGAAATTGGGCACGAAGGCCACCCGCAGCAGGTCCCGGCAGGCCGGGTCGGCGTTCACCGTGGCGGCCACGTCATTGATGAGCTTGATGATGAGCTTGGCCATGACGTAGGCCGGGGCGGCCTTGCCGCCGAAGATCGCCGCCCGCGGCACGGCCGGCGGCTTGCCCCGTTGGATGCGGGCGAAGAGGGTGGCCACGTGCAGGACATTCAGCACCTGGCGCTTGTACTCGTGGATGCGCTTGACCTGCACGTCGAACAGGAACTCCGGAGGCAGCTCCACTCCGGCCCGGTGTTGCACGTACCCGGCCAGGGCCTCCTTGGCCGCCTCCTTGACCTCCAGCCAGCGGCCCGCGAACCCGGCGTCGTTGGCGTGCTCGCGCAGCCCGGCCAGCCGCGTGAGGTCGGTGGCCCAGCCCTGGCCCACGGCCTCGGTGATAAGCCCCGACAACCCGGGGTTGCACTGGTGCAGAAAGCGGCGCGGGGTGACGCCGTTGGTCACATTCAGGAAGCGTTCCGGCCACAGCTCGGCGAAGTCTCGGAACACGGTGGTCTTGAGGATCTCGGTGTGCAACTCGGCCACCCCGTTCACCGCGTGGGAGCCCACCACCGCCAGGTGGGCCATGCGCACCATGTCCTCGCCATGGTTGGCCAGCACGGCCATGCGCCGCACCCGCTCTTCGTCACCCGGAAAGTGCGCCCGCACCACCTCGCAGAAGCGGCGGTCGATCTCCCGGATGATCTGGGCGTGGCGAGGCAGCACCCGGGCCAGGAGCCGCTCGGGCCACTGCTCCAGTGCCTCGGGCAACACCGTGTGGTTGGTGTAGGCGAAGGTCCGCACGCAGATGTCCCAGGCCTCGTCCCAGTCCAGGAGCTCCACGTCCAGGAGCAGGCGCATGAGTTCGGCCACGGCGATGGAGGGATGGGTGTCGTTGAGCTGCACCGCCACCTTGTCGGGCAGGGTGGCGATCTGGCCGTTGTCCTTGCGGAAGCGGCGCAGGATGTCCTGGAAGGTGGCGGCCACGAAAAAGTACTGCTGCTTGAGCCGCAGTTCCTGGCCCTGCTCCTTGGAGTCGTTGGGATACAGGACCTTGGAGATGTTCTCGGTCCTGGCCTTCTCCTCGATGGCCCGCACGTACTGGCCGTCCTGGAAGAAATCCAGGTCGAACTCGCGGCTGGACTTGGCCGCCCACAGCCGCATGTTGATGACGCTGCCGTTGCCCTGGCCGCCGTCACCCTGGCCGGGAATGAGCATGTCCACGGCCATGGCCATGACGTTCTGGGCGGACACCCATTCATGGCGCATCCGGCCCAGGCTGTCGGCATACTCCTTGACCTGGCCGTAGAAGCGCACCTCGTAGAGGTAGTGCGGCCGCTCGAACTCCCAGGGACAGCCCACCCGCTGCCAGTTGTCCGGCCGCTCCACCTGCCAGCCGTCCTGGATCACCTGGTAGAAGATGCCGTAGTCGTAGCGGATGCCGTAGCCGTAGCCCGGGATGCCCAGGGTGGCCATGGAGTCCAGGTAGCACGAGGCCAGGCGGCCCAGGCCGCCGTTGCCCAGGCCCGCGTCCCACTCCAACTCCTTGAGCTCGTCCAGGTCGAAGCCCAGTTCGGCCATGGTGGCCTTGGCCTCGTCCCAGAGGCCCAGGCAGGCCAGGTTGTTGCGCAGGGAGCGGCCCACCAGGAACTCCAGCGAGAGGTAGTACACCCGCTTGGCCCCCTGGGCGTAGAACGCGCGCTGGGTGCGGATCCACTTTTCGGCCAGCCGCTCCCGCACCGCGTAGGCCAGGCCCTTGAGGAAATCCTGGGGTCCGGCCCACTTGTAGTCGCTGCCGCCGAAGGACACGATGTGCCGCAGCACGCTCTGCCGCAGGCTCTCGGTGTCCCCGATGCACACCAGGCCGGGGTCTTCGCCGCCGGTCGTCTTGCGCTCGGCCATCATCCCTCCGCGCCGCGGCAGGCCACGCAGCGCAGCGCTACTTCATGTTGGCGATGAGCTCCGGCACCACGTCGCGCAACAGGTCGCCCAGGGCCTCCTGGAACAGGGCCTCGTTGCGCTCCTTGGTCAGGTTGAGCGCGGTGCGCTCCCAGGCGCCCTCGTAGGTCTTCTGGAACACATGCTGCCCCGAGGACAGGGCGCGGTCCAGGACGAAGCGCATCTTGAGGTGCAGCTTGGAGCCCAGCATGCCGGTCTGGGTCAGGTAGACGTTCTGCACCTCGCCGGTGACCACCCAGTCGCCGCCAAAGGGCGAGCCCGCCTCGTAGGACGACGCGTCGCAGCCCCGGGCCTTGAACTCCACCACCAGGGCGTCGTGCACCCAGTCGGATACCGCCGAACCCAGGGGGAAATACTTGGTCTGCCCGTCCCGGTCGCCGATGGCCTTGGTGCCGCCCCGGCTGTCCGTGATCTGGCCCACGCCCACGGCCGCAGCGCAGTCGCCGGTGTTGCGCCCCACCGGCGCGTAGCGCAGGGTCAGGCCGGCCTCCTTCTGGGCGCAGCCGCTGGAAAAGGCCAGGAGAACCGCCAGGACGACGCCGCACATCCGCGATATATTCCGCATGTCACATTCCTCCGCTCGAGTATCCCTCCTTTCTACGGCTCCGGCGGCCATTGTGCAAGGCCCGGCCGGGGGCCGGCGGCCGGCTTGACTTTTCGAGCCCCCCGGGGAAATCTCCCCCTGCGCGGCCGCCCCCGGCCGCAGCCCACGCCCGGAGACCCCATGACCGACGCCTGCCCGGACCAGGACCGCACCCCCGAAACCGGCAAGGACCAGACCCAGGCCTTCCTGGACAGCCTGCCCGAGATCGGGACCGGCCAGTCATTTTATTTCGCCTGCCACCCGGGCGTGCCCTGCTTCGGGGCCTG
>JAEXTU010000153.1 GCA_023453335.1 Pseudomonadota bacterium
GGGGTCGTCCAGGGCCGTGGCCCCGCCCATGGCCCGGGCGAAGAGCTCGGCGTCGGGCTCGGCCGGCTCCTGCTCCTTGGCGGGCCTGGGCGCCGCAGCCTTGGCCTTGTCTTTGGGCTTCACCAGCTTCTTGAGGCCGGTGAAGGGGGTGTTCTCGTCCATGGGGCCAGTGTCTCCGCTGTCCGGGGCCGCGTCAAGCCGTTCCGGCCTGGCGGACGGGGAGGCGGTTCATGGCCCGGCGCACCCAGGCCGCGGCGAACAGGGCCGCGGCCCACACGATGCCGGCGATGCCCCACCACACGGCGGGCAGGCCCAGGCCCAGGACCCGGGTGAAGAATTCGAACAGGAGCACGGGCAGCGCCACCTGGCGGGCCAGGCCCAGCCAGACCGCGAAGAGCGGCCGCCGGAGCCCCTGCATGGCGGACACGCACTGGTAGAGGAGCACGTAGGCGTAGAGCACGCAGGCGGCGATGCGCAGATAGCCCGCGCCGATGGCCGTTACCGCGGGGTCCGGGGTGAACAGCCGCATGAGCGGCGCGGCCAGCACGAACACCCCCAGGCCCGCGGGCAGGGTCACTGCCGCGCCGTAGCGCAGGGCGTAGCGCAGGGTCTCCCGCACCCGGCCGGGCTTGCCCGCGCCGTGGTTCTGGGCCACCAGGGTGAGCACCGCCGAGCCCAGGCCGATGGTGGGCATGAGCGCGATCTGCTCGATGCGGGTGGCAATGCCGTAGGCCGCAGTGGCCTCCGGCCCATACAGGCTGAAATAACGGGTGATGACGAAGATGCCCAGGCCCACGGTGAACATGTTCATTGCCGCGGGCAGCCCCTGGCGCATGATCCGGCTCCAGGTCCGCAGGCAGGGGATGAACTCCCGGGCCGCGGGGGCGTCCACCAGGCCGGAGATCAGGAGCCGGCGGCCCAGGTACAGGCAGGCCAGGGCCTGGGTGAGCACCGTGGCCCAGGCGATGCCGGGCAGGCCCAGGGGCGGCAGGCCCAGGCCGCCGAAGATGAACCAGGGGTCCAGGACCGCGTTGAGCACGCAGCCCGCCACCAGGATGTCGCGGAAGGAGCAGGTGTCGCCGCAGGCCACCAGGGCCGCGTTCTCCATGAACGGGAGGATGAACAGGGGCGCGCTGCGCAGGATGGGGTCCATGTAGGCCAGGCAGGCCTCCAGGTAGGGTCCGTCCGCGCCCAGGGCGCGGAACAGGAAGGGGGCCGCCGGCGGCCCCAGGAAGGAGAGCAGCACCGCTACGGCCAGGCCCAGGCCCAGGCCCTGCAGGGCCAGGAGCCGCGCGGTGTGCCGGTCGCACCGGCCCAGGGCGGTGGCCAGCAGCGCGGTGGCCCCGGTGGACAGCCCGCCGCCCAGGGCGATGATCAGGAAGAACACCGGGAAGGAGGCGGCCAGGGCGGCCAGGGCCCGGGTGGACATGCCCGGCACCAGGCCGGCGAAGGCGGTGTCCACCACGTTGAACATGGTCTGGAAGAAATAGCCCACGCTGGCCGGCACGGCCATGCGCAGCACCAGGCGGGGGATGGGGGCGGTGGTCAGGTCGTCGTGCACGCGGGGCCGGGCTCCTCGGGCCAGGATATAGTGCCCGTTGCGCGATTGGGCAAGGCCGGCCGGTTGTGCGCGCCCCGGATTGTCTGGTATGCAGGGGCAGGCGGTGCATAAAGTCCTCGCCGAAACTGACGAAAAGACCGTCGAGATGGCCCGCGCTTTTGCGGGGGCCGCACACCCGATCCGGGAGACGGACATGCGCAACTTCTGCATTTGGGGTCTGGTCCTGCCGGCGACCCTGCTCGGCTTGCTGCTGCTCGCCCCGCGGCCCGCGGCGGCGGTGGAGAAGCCCATCGTCTACGCTTTCGACCGCGACTTCCCGCCCTTCTCCATGCTCAAGGGCCGCGAGCCCGATGGCTTCGAGGTGGACGTGCTCAAGGCCGCGCTGCGGGACAAGGGCTTCAAGCTCAGCTACCGGCCCATGGAGAGCTGGGACCGGGCCATGTCCGAGCTGTCCAGCGGCAAGGTCAACGTGGTCTCGGGCATGAGCCGCTCCGAGTTGCGCGAGAAGCTCTTCCTGTTCCCGGAGAGCGCCACCCTGGACGTGCAGGTGAAATTCTTCGTGCCCGCCAAGGCCGGGGCCATGACCGCCGAGGCCATGGTGGGCAAGACCGTGGCCGTGCGCAAGGGCACCCTGTACCAGACCATGCTGGAGGTCTTCGGCGGCACCAAGGTGAAGCCGGTGGCCACCCAGGTGGAGGGCCTGCGCATGGTCTGGAAGGGCGAGGTTGACGCCTATTTCGGGCCGGACCGCGAGACCTATTACGCCCTGTGGAAGAACGACATCCCGGACATCGTGGCCATCGGCCAGCCCGTGGACCGCACCGCCCTGTACTTCGCGGTGTACAAGGGCGACGAGGACCTGCTCTCGGCGCTCAACGCCGGCATGCGGGAGATTCGCCTCTCCGGGGAGTTCGACGCCATCTACCGCAAGTGGTTCGTGACCGAGCTGGACAAGGGCCGGATCAAGTCGCTCCTGGACCAGGCCAAGGCCGCGGCCAAGACCTCCTACGTGCCCTACACCAAGGAGCGGGCCGGGGCGGTGGTGGTCACCCGCAGCGGGAAGACCTACCTGGGCTCGCGCATCGAGAACGCCCAGCCGGACCTGGGCGTGCAGCCCTTTGCCGTGGCCGTGGCCAAGGCGGTGTCCGCCGGCGACCTGGAGATCACCGCGGCCGCGGGCATGACCGGGGACGGCAAGCTGCTCCTGCCCACGGCCCAGGAACGCCAGATGCTCTTCGAGTTCGGCCGCGGGGTGCTGGTGGTGGTGGAGCCCGAGCCCGGAAACTTCGACACCTGGACCATCCCCCGCCTGCTCCCCCTGGGCTTCACCCCGCAGGAGCGGCCCCGGTACCAGTTCCAGGACGTGCGGATCATGCAGGAAAAGGGCCGCGAGGCCGAGGCCCCGAAGCAGTGAGCCAGGGCCGGCAGGACCCGCGCCCGCTGCGAATACTGGCCGCGGACATCGGGGGCACCAACGCCCGGTTCGCGGCCTTCGCCGCGGCCGGGGACGGGACCCTGGCCCTGCTCGGCAAACCCTGCTGGCTGCCCACGGCCCGGAGCGCCTCGTTCCAGGACCTGGCCGCCCGCCTGGACCGGGAGGGCGGCCTGCCCTTGGCCGGGAGCGCGGCGGACGTGGCCGCAGTGGCCATCGCCGGCCCGGTGGAGGAGGGCGCGCGCAGCGCGCCGCCCAACATCGCCTGGGACCTGGACCTGGCCCGGGACGCCGCGGCCCTGGGCTGGGGGAACTGGGTGCTGGTCAACGATTTCGCGGCCCTGGCCTATGCCTGCCGCACCCCGGCCATGGACCGGGCCGAGCCGGTCCTGCCCGGCCGGCCCGACCCCGGCGGGGTCATGGCGGTGGTGGGCGCGGGCACCGGCCTGGGCAAGGCCGCGCTCCTGCCCGACGGCCGGGGCGGCTGGCTGCCCCTGTCCACCGAGGCCGGGCACGGCCTCTTTCCCTTCACCGACGGAGAGGAACAGGAGTTCTCCAGCTTCGTGCGCCAGGCCACCGGCCGCCGCCAGGTCATCGGGGACCTGGTGTGCTCGGGCAGCGGCCTGGCCCTCTTGCACCGCTTCCTCATTGGGGAGGAGGCCACGCCCGAGGCGGCGGCCGCCGCCTTCGGCCCGGGCTCGGCCACCCTGGAGTGGTTAGCCCCCATACTGGGCCCGGCCAGCCGGGAGTTAGCCCAGCAGACCCTGTGCCAGGGCGGGG
>JAEXTU010000251.1 GCA_023453335.1 Pseudomonadota bacterium
GGCCTGGAGTGCTGGTTCCTGGGGGCGCGCAGCGGGGGCGAACTCGTGGGGGTGTTCCCCGCGGCGCGGATGCCCGGCCTTTTCGGGGCGGGTCAGGGCGCGGTTTCTCTCCCGTATTGCCCATATGGCGGTCTGCTTGCGCGGGAGGATCTGGACCATGAGGAACTCCTCGGCGCGTTCCTGGGATTTCTCGCTGGCCGCGGCATGCCCCGGGTCGAGGTGCGCAGCCTGGGCCTGGCCGAGGCAGAGGCCCCGGACGTGACCCTGCTGCTCCCTCTTCCCGGCGAACTCCCCTTGCTCTGGGACGCGGTGGGGCCCAAGGTGCGCAACCAGGTCCGCAAGGCCGAGAAGTCGGGATTGGCGTTGCGCTGGGGCAGGGACCAGGCCGAGGATTTCCACCGGGTGTATGCCGAGAACATGGGCCGCCTGGGCACGCCGGTGCATTCCCGGCGGTTTTTCGACGCCATGCTGGAGTCCTTCGGCCCGGACGCCGAGGTGCTGACCGTGCGGCTCGACGGCCAGGCGGTGGGGGGCATGGTCCTCCTGCGCCACGGCGCCACGCTGACCGTGCCGGCGGCCTCGACCCTGGTCCGGTTCAATTCCCTCAACCCCAACATGTTCATGTACTGGGGCGCCCTGGCCTGGGCCGTGGAGCAGGGGATCGCGGTCTTCGATTTCGGCCGCAGCAGCCAGGACTCCGGCACCTACCGCTTCAAGAAACAGTGGGGCGCCCGCGCCTGGCCCCTGCACTACCGGACCTACAGCCAGGGGAAGGCCGCCGGGGGAGGGGCCACGGACCGCTACCGGAGCCTCCCCGCCCGCATGGTGCGGGAGGTCTGGAGACGGCTCCCCCTCAGCTTTCAGGTCGCGCTCGGCCCGCACGTGCGCCGGCGTACGCCCTGAGCCCGCGTCGAGCCACGCCACAACCCTATGACCACCCGTACCGCCAATCCATCCAGCCGCAACCCGGAGTCCCCGGCATGAGACACATCACACCGGCCCTGGCCGGAGTCGTCCTTGTCATCCTGGCCATCGCCCTGCTGCTCGGCGCCGGGGCCTGCTCCATCGCAAGCCTGACCGGGGTGGACTTCTTCCGGCAGGCGTTCGCCGTGTTCCTGGGTGGGGGGCTGACCCTGCTCCCGATTGGCCTGGGCCTGGCCCTGGCCGACTTCTTCTACTTCCTGCCGCGCCGCGGGATCACGAAATCCGTGCCTTACGAGCCCCTGGTCGACGATTCGGTCACCGTGGTGCTCACCGCCTACAACGACGAGGAGAGCATCGGCCAGTCGGTGCACGACTTCCTGGCCCACCCCAAGGTCAAGCGGGTGATCGTGGTCAGCAACAACAGCAAGGACCGGACCATGGAAGTGGCCGCCGCGGCCGGGGCCACGGTGTTCAACGAGACCGTCCAGGGATACGGGGCCTGCTCCCACCGCTCCCTGTACGAGTCGTTGCAGTGCAAGGACACGGACCTGACCATCCTCTGCGAGGGGGACATGACCTTTCGCGCCCACGACATCGACAAGTTCCTGGCCTACGCGCCCCACACGGACATCGCCATCGGCACCCGGACCAACCATCCGCTCCAGGACAGCGACACCCAGGTGACCACCTTCATCCATTACGGCAACTACTTCGTGGCCAAGCTCATCGAGTTGAAGCATCTGGGCAAAGTCACGTTGTCCGACGTGGGCACCACCTACAAGCTCTGCCGCAATCGCGCCCTGGAGGAACTCCTGCCGCTACTCAACCCGCACCTCAACCTGGAGTTCAACCCGTATTTCCTGGACTTGGCCCTGCAGCACGGATTCAAGGTGGTGGAATGCCCCATCACCTTCTACCGCCGGGTGGGCGTCAGCAAGGGCGGCAATGTGAGCAACCTGGTGGCGTTCAAGCTCGGGATGCGCATGATCTGGGGCATCCTCAGCAACTGGCGGAGCCAGAACGGCGAGTTCACGACCCGGCACGACCGGTGGGCGTGATCAGTCCCGGAAGCGGCATGGGCAGCGGCTTGGGTTGCGTTTTCCAAGGAATTGCGGGTAGTATGCAACCCTTCTGGCATAGACACGTCCTCGCGGGGTCCATATCCAGTTCGTTCGGGAGCGTCGCATGTTCATGAAATGTTCGGTGGCCGTGGTGGTGCCGGCGTACAACGAAGATTTGCTCATAAGCCGGGTCATCGAGACCATGCCCGAGTATGTGGACCGCATCGTCGTGGTCAACGACTGCAGCAAGGACCGTACGGCGGAGATCGTGCAAGGGTATGTGCAGAGCCAGGGCGAACGGGTGGTGCTCATCAACCACGAGCAGAACCAGGGCGTGGGCGGGGCCATAGCCACCGGGTACAAGTGGGCCCGGGACAACGACCTGGATATCGCCGTGGTCATGGCCGGCGACGCGCAGATGAACCCCGACGATCTGCCTCGCCTGCTGCGGCCGGTGGCCCTGGACCTCACCGACTACGCCAAGGGCAATCGGCTGTTCACCGAGAAGGCCTGGGACATCATCCCCAAGAAGCGCTACCTCGGCAATTCCGTTCTGTCCCTGCTGACCAAGATTGCCTCCGGCTACTGGCACGTGGCCGACTCCCAGTCCGGGTACACGGCCATCAACAAGCAGGCCCTCAAGGCCATCAACTGGGACGAGATGTACAAGCGCTACGGCCAGCCCAACGACCTGCTGGTGCGCCTCAACGTGCAGGAATTCCGGGTGGTGGACGTGCCGGTGGCCCCGGTCTACAATATCGGGGAGCGCTCCGGCATCAAGATCTCCAAGGTCATCTTCACCCTGTCCTATCTGCTGCTCAGGCTCTTCTTCTGGCGGCTGGTGCACAAGTACTTCATCCGGGACTTCCATCCCCTCATCTTCTTCTACATCCTGGGGATGCTGCTGTTGGCCTTGTCCCTTCCGCTGGGCGGGCGGCTACTCTATTTCTACCTGTTCCGGGACATCACCCCGGGCCTCAACGCCATGGCCTTCCTGTTCTCCACCACCACCGGCTTCCAGTCCCTGTTCTTCGCCATGTGGTTCGACATGTTCTCCAACCTGCACCTCAAGGGTAAGCTCGATGGGGAATGTCGCTGACCGCAGGCTGGCGGTCTCGGTGGACCTGGACGAATGGTATCATGCCCGCTGGGTGACCGGGGCTGCCATTTCCCGGTGGCCCCGGCCGCAGGATTTCTTTTGCGCGGTGTACGGCGGCGATGGCCCCCGGGGTGACATCGTTCGGCCCACCGAGGCCATCCTGGACATGTTCGACGCGGCCGGGGTGCGGGCCACCTTCTTCATCCTCGGCGAGGTGGCGGGCTTCTATCCGGACCTGGTGCGGCGCATCGCCGAGCGGGGGCACGAAATCGCCTGCCACGGCATGCGCCACGTGGACCTCTGGGAATACACCCCGCAGGCCTTCGCCGCCGAGGTGGGGGAGGCCAAGGCCCGGCTGGAGGGCCTGGTTGGCCGCCCGGTGGCCGGGTACCGCGCCCCCAACCTGGTCATCGCGCCCTGGATGCTCCCGGTCCTGGCCGGCCTCGGCTTCACCTATGACTCCTCGGTCTGCCCCTCGCGCAAGCTCATGGGCAAGTTCGGCTCGTTCCAGCATTGCCCGGTGAATCCCTACCGGCTGGGGCCGGAGTCCTTCTCGCCGGGAAGCGGGGGGCTGGCCGAGATTCCCATCCCGGTGTTTCCGGTGCTGCGCCTGCCGGCGGCCACCGGCATCATGACCCGGGTGGCCGGCCGGTGGTGGACGGAGATCGCCCTGCGCCATGCCCTGCGCACCGGCGATGCCCTGTACTATTTCCACCCCTACGAACTGACCGGCAACCCGGGGATTCCGCTCAGGACCTTCCGCGAGCGGCTGTTCTGCCGGCGGGCCGGGGCCTGGATGGAGGATGCGGTGCGCACCCTCCTGGCCCGGCTGGCGGACGTGCCCCGGGCCACCTGCGCGGAACTGGCCGGGCGCATCGGGCAGGCGGCATGAAACGCGGACAGGCGGTCCATCTCCCATGTGCGGCATAGCCGGGTATTG
>JAEXTU010000254.1 GCA_023453335.1 Pseudomonadota bacterium
CACGGCCTTCTCGGCCTCCCGCCTGGACGCCTACCTGAACTGCCCGCTCCAGTTCTTCCACCGCTACCTCACCCCCCTGCGCCAGGTGGCGGAGGTGAGCGAGGACGGCGACCCGGCCGAGCTGGGCGCGCTGGTGCACGGGGTCCTGGACCACGCCCTGCGGCCCTTCCTGCACGGGGAGATCGGGCCGCAGACCCTGGCCCCGGAAGCCCTGGCCGCAGCGTTCCAGGAGCGGCTGGCAGGGGCGGCCTTCTTCCGGAACATGCCCTGGCGCAGGCGGCAGGCCCTGGCCCGGGTGGGCAGCGAGCGCATGCGCCGCTTCGCGGGCACCCTGCCCCCCGGCCGGCTCCTGGCCCTGGAGGCCGACTACCCGGCCCACCTGGCCACCGGCACCGGAGGCCGCAGCCTGTTCGGCCGGCTGGACCGGGTGGACCAGCGGCCGGACGGGGCCTGGGTGCTGGACTACAAGACCGGCTCCCCGCGCCTGCCCGGGGTCGGGTTCTGGACCAATGCGGACCTCTGGGGCCGCCTGGAGGCCTGGACCCCGCAGGGCGGCGACGACGCGCTCCTGGCCGACCTGGCCGAGGCGGTGCAGAGCGTGCAGCTCCCCCTGTACCTGCACATCTGGTCCGCCAACCGGCCCGAGCCCGTGGCCAACGCCGCGGTGGTGGAGTTGCGCAAGTCCGGGGAGGAGGTCCCCCTGTTCCCGACGGGCAAGACCCCGGAGGGGCTGCCCGAGCAGGTGGCCCGGGACCTGGCCCCGCGCCTGGCGGCCTTCCTGCTGCGCCACCTGGAGGAATCGGAGACCTTCGCGGCCCGCACCGGGCCGCACTGCGCCTGGTGCGCGTACGGCTATGCGTGCCCGGCGCCGGAAAAACCGCGGAGGTGAGCCATGCAGGCGGCGGAAGCGACCTTGGGCCGGGTGTTCGTGCTGCGGCTGGGCGACGGGGACCGCATCCCCGGATGCCTGGAGGAATTCGCCCGGGAAAGAGGCGTGCAGCGCGGCTTCTGCTTGCTCCTGGGCGGCGCGGCCGGCGGAAAGGTCGTGGTGGGTCCCAGGGACGGCGAGGCGCAGATAATCGAGCCCATGCTGGCGGCCCTGGCCGGCGCGCATGAGATCGCCGCAGTGGGCACCCTGTTCCCGGACGAGGCCGGCGCGCCCAAGCTGCACATGCACGCGGCGCTCGGCCGCGGCGACCGGCCCGTGGTGGGCTGCGTGCGCCAGGGCGTGGACATCTGGAAGCTCGGCGAGGTCATCCTGGTGGAACTGCACGGCTCCATGCGCCGCGCCGTGGACCCGGCCTTCGGGTTCGAGGTGCTGGAGGTGGGCTAGCCCTAGCCCTTCTTCCCGGCCTTGGCCCCCGGGTGCGCCTTGTCGTAGGCCTCCACGAGCTTCTGGATGGAGAGGTGGGTGTAGCGCTGGGTGGTGGTGAGGCGGGAGTGGCCGAGCAGTTCCTGCACGCTGCGCAGGTCCGCGCCGGCCTCCAGGAGATGGGTGGCGAAGGTGTGCCGCAGCACGTGGGGGTGCACCCCGGGCGGCAGGCCGGCCGACTTGGCCATCTCCTCCAGGATGCGCGCCGCCACCCGCCGGTTCAGGCGGCCGCCCCGGTTGCCCACAAACAGGGCCTCCTCGTCGGGCAGGGACTCGAACGCATCGCGGCAGCTCAGGTATTCCCGGATGCGGCGCTTGCCCGCCTCGGTGAGGGGCACGGTGCGCTCCTTGGAGCCCTTGCCAAGCACCCGCACCCAGCCCCCGGCCACGTCCACGTCGTCCAGGTTCAGGCCGGTGGCCTCGGACACCCGCAGGCCCGAGCCGTAGAGCAGCTCGGCCAGGGCCATGTCGCGCAGGCCCTCGGGGTCCTCCAGCCGGCCGGCCTCCATAAGGGCCAGGGCCTGGTCCACGTTGAGCGCGTCGGGGTGCCGCTTCTCGGCCTTGGGGTTGGCCACCCCGGCCACCGGGTTTTCCCGGGCCTTGCCCGTGCGCAAGAGGTGCTTGAACAGCCCGCGCAGGGCCGAGAGCTTGCGGCCGGCCGAGGCCTTGCCCACCCCGCGGCGGTGCAACTCGGCCAGGAAGCCCCGGATCTCGCTGCGGCCGATGTCCCCGGGCTCATCCATGGACTTGCCCCGGGTGGCCAGGAATTCCTCGAACTGGGCCAGGTCGCCGGCATAGGCGGCCAGGGTGGCCGGGCTGTAGCCCTTCTCCACAGCCAGGCGGGCCACCCAGGCCTCGGCCAGGGCCGGCAGCACGGGCAGGGCCGCCAGTTCCTGCGTGGCGTCCGGCCGCTTCCTCACGCCGCCTGGGCCTCTTCCCCGGCGCCATCGCCCGCAGCCGCCAGGGGCAGGGTGAAGCTGAAGGTGCTGCCCCGCCCGGGCTCGCTCTCCACCCAGATACGGCCGCCGTGCAACTCCACGATGTGCTTGCAGATGGACAGGCCCAGGCCGGTGCCGCGCGGCTTGTCGGTCAGGGTGTCCGAGAGCTGCACGAACTTGCTGAAGAGCTTGCCCAGGTCCTGGGCGGTGATGCCGATGCCGGGGTCCGCCACCACCACCCGGGCCGAGCCGTTGTCGCGCGAGAGCCCCACCCGCACCGCGCCGGCCGGGGTGAACTTCACCGCGTTGGAAATGAGGTTCATGAGCACCTGGAGCACCTTGTCCCGGTCGCAGAGCACCGGAGGCAGGCCGTCCTCCAGGTTCTCGGTCCAGGCCAGGCCCTGGGCCTCGAAGAGCGAGGCGGTCTTGTCCCGCGCCTCCCGCACCAACCCGGCCAGGTCCACCCGGCGGGGACGCCACTCGGCGCGGCCGGCCTCCAGCTTGGCCAGGTCCAGCACATCGCTCATCATGGCCGTGAGCCGCTCGCCCTCGTCCACGATGATGTTCAGGTTGCGCACGGCCAGGGCCCCGGCGGAAGCGGCCCGGCCCCCGGCCTCGGCCAGCAGCGGAAGCATGTCCCGCTCCAGGCGCTTGAGGATGATCTTGGCGAAGCCCAGGATGGAGGTCATGGGCGTGCGCATCTCGTGGGAGAGCATGGTGATGAATTCGCTCTTGAGGCGGCTGACCTCCTCGGCCTGCTCCTTGGCCCGCTGCAAGGCCTCCTCCGCGGCCCGGCGCACGGACACGTCGCGCACCACCAGCACGGTCTCCCCGCCCTCCCGGCCGGCTGCGGCGGAGACCGAGAGCTCTACCGGGACCTGGCGGCCGTCCCCGGCGGCCAGCATGCACTCCACCGTGGTCCCGGCGCTGTCCGGCGCATCCTGCCCCAGGATGCGGCCCAGGAGGTCGCAGGGGAAGTATTCGGTCACCGCGGCCCCGCCCAGTTCGGCGGCCGGCCGGCCCAGGAGCCGCTCCGCCGCGGGGTTGGCGTAGGACACCAGACCGTGGGCGTCCAGCAACAGGATGGCGTCGTAGGCCGAGCCGGTGATGCAGGCCAGGCGCTCCCGGCTCTCGCGCAGGCCGGCCTCGGCCTGCTCGCGCTCGGCAATCTCGGCCCGGAGCAGGGCGTTGGAGGAATTGAGCTCCTCGGTGCGGGCCTGCACCCGGGCCTCCATCTGGGCATAGGCCATCTGCAGGGCGTCCTCGGCCCGGCGGCGATCGGTGTCGTCGAACACGATGGCGTGGATGAGCCGACGGCCCCCGCCCTCCACCAGGCCGGTCTGCACCAGGACCTCGCGCACCTCGCCGGAGGCCATCCTCTGGCGGCACCCGAAACGGGCCGGGCCAGCGGCCTGGGCCTTGCCCATCTTCTCTGCAAGTTCCTGGCGGGAGAGCAGGCACAGGTTGAGCAGGGACATGCCCCGCAGATCCTGCCGGGAATAGCCGTAGAACTCTGCCGCCGCGGGGTTGGCGTCCTCCACCCGGCCGGACTCGGGGTCCAGGAGCAGCATGACCGAGCGGTGGTCCTCGAACATGGCCCGGTGCTGCCCCTCGCTTTGGCGCAGGGCGTCCTCCGAGCGCTCCAGGTCGGCGAGCATGGCGTTAATGGAGCCGCCCAGCCGGGCCACCTCGTCCCGGCCCGGGACTTCCACCCGCCGGGACAGGTCGCCCTGGCCGCCGATCTCCTCCACTTCCCGGGCCAGGACGGTCATCCGGGAGATGATGCGCCGGTCCACCAGCACGTAGAGCGCCAGCCCGATGAGCAGCACCGTGCCGGCCACCGCGGACAGGGCGTAGCGCAGGGTGTGCCGGCCCTGGTGCATGATGTCCCGGCCCAGGGAAACCCGCATGAGGAAGACCGAGCGCTGGAACACGTCCCTCAGCAGGGTGTAGCCGTCCACCCGGTCCCCGTCCACGGTGCGCAGCACCATGTCCTTGCCCGCGCCCAGGGCGGCCAGGGCGTCCGCGGCGTCCACCGGGAGCCCCTCGGTCCGGACCGGCACCAGGGCTAGGTCCAGCAGGGTCCGCCGCGACATCTCCTCCACCAGGTCCAGGTCCACGAAGCGGCCCATGAGCATGGTCCCGCGCACCGGCCCCTGCCGGTCGGTGCCCAGAATGGGCAGGGCGGTCAGCAGGGCCACCCGGTCGCCCGCCTCCACCAGGCCGAACTTCTTGTCCCCGGGTTCCTTGAGCGCGACAAAGGGCGACGACGGGTTGAGCTTGTCCAGGAGTTCCCCCGGGATCGGCATGTCGGCCTTGCCCTGGATGTCGTATCCCTTGCCGTGGAAATAGCGGCCCGCCGCATCGAAATACAGGATGAAGCTCAGCTTCAGGTTGTCGATGGTGGAATCATCCAGGTTGGCCTCGGGATAGTCCGGCTTGTTGCCCATGACGAAGTCCCGGGTCTCGTCCCAGAAGGCCCAATCCCGGAGCAGGATCATGATCCGGTCGGTCTCGCCGTCCAGGGCGGCCCGGACCCGGCGCAGGCTCTCCCGGACCTGGTCGCGCTCCAGGTCCGCATAGCCGGCCATGAAGATGCGTTCGGACACCAGGGAAACCGCCGCAATGCAGACCGCGGCGGTGATCCCGGCAATGAGCAGCGTGATGCGTCTGAGGCTCATATATCCCTACGTCTAAGGGGTGATACTCTTCATCAATAGTAGGAAGCTTCCGCCCCCTGGTCAATGACGCCGGCCCGGGGCATACCGCATGCCGGGCAACTGGTGGAGCAGACCCGCAAGCTCCATGCCCAGGAGCACCTGGGCGGTGCGGGCCGCGTCCCAGCCCAGGGCCCGGGTCAGTTCGTCCTTCTGGCGCAGGCCCCGGGCCAGGGCATCCAGCACCGCGCGCTCCTCGTCGGTGTCCCCGGCCGGAGCCGGAGTTTCCGGGACCTGGGCCGGGGCCGGCGCTGCCGCGGCCCGGGTCTTGGCCCGGGACTGGACCCGGGGGCGCGGCGCGGGCTTGGCCCGGGACCGGCCCGGCCGGGCGGCCATCTCGGCCTTGAGCTGGGGAGCCAGGTCCAGGATGACCTCGCCGGCCGAGGCCACCCGCAGGGCCCCCTGCTCCAGCAGCTCCCGCGAGCCCTCGAAATTGGCGCTGTCCGCCGGCCCCTCCAGCACGTAGACCTCGCGGCCCTGGTCCAGGGCCAGCCGGGCGGTGATGAGCGCCCCGCTCTTGGCCGGGGCCTCGATGACCACCACGCCCAGGCACAGGCCGCTCAAGATCCGGTTACGCTGCGGGAAATGGGCGGGGCGGGGCTCCGCGCCCGGGGGGAACTCGCTGAGCACCAGGCCGCGCTGGGCCAGGTCGGCCTGAAGCCCGGCGTTGTCCGCAGGAAAGCACACGTCCAGGCCGCAGCCCAGCACCGCCGCCGTGCCGCCGGGGCCGGCCAGCGCGCCCAGGTGGGCGGCGCGGTCGATGCCCCGGGCCAGGCC
>JAEXTU010000275.1 GCA_023453335.1 Pseudomonadota bacterium
TAGCTGGCCGACCGCGCTGCGCGCGCTCGCCCAAATGACATTAGATGCTGTACCGGTGCAGCCAGGATTCGTACTTGGGATTCTCGCCCTTGACGATCTTGAAGTACTCCTTCTGGAGTTGGAGGGCCACCGGGCCGGCGTGGCCCGGGCCGATGGGCCGGCGATCCACCTCGCGGATGGGGGTCAGTTCGGCCGCGGTGCCGGTGAAGAAGGCCTCGTCGGCCATGTACAGCTCGTCGCGGGTGAAGCGCTGCTCCTTCACCTCAAAGCCCAGGTCCCGGGCCAGGGTGATGATGCAGTCCCGGGTGATGCCGCCCAGGATGGAGGTGGGCGGGGTGGTCTTCACCACGCCCTTGCGCACGATGAAGATGTTCTCGCCGGTGGCCTCGCACACATACCCTTCCGTATCCAGCATGAGGGCCTCGTGGTAGCCGTCGGCCAGGGCCTCGCGCTTGGCCAGCACCGAGTTCACGTAGTTGCCCGAGACCTTGGCCTTGGTCATCATGACGTTCACGTGGTGCCGGGTGAAGGACGAGGTGCGGATGCGGATGCCCTTCTGCAGGGCCTCTTCGCCCAGGTACGCGCCCCAGGGCCAGGTGGCGATGATGAACTGGATGGGGTTGTCCGCCGGGAACACGCCCATGGCCCCGGCGCCGATGAACACCAGGGGCCGGATGTAGCCGGCCTCCATGCCGTTGGCCACCAGGGTCTCCACGATGGCGGCCTCGATCTGCTCCACGCCGTACGGCAGGTCCATCTCCACCACCCGGCAGGAGCCGAGCAGACGCTCCGCGTGCTCGCGCAGGCGGAACACGCTGGAGCCCGCGCCGGTCAGCTTGTAGGCGCGGATGCCCTCGAAGGCCCCGACCCCGTAGTGCAGGGTGTGGGTCAGGACGTGGACGTTGGCCTCGTCCCAGGGGACGAGCTTGCCGTCGAACCAGATGTACTTGGCTTTCTGGACCATGCCGTGCTCCTCGGGTAGGCGGCAGCGTCCGGCAGGGCGAAGGCGCTGTCGCAGCAGAATCTTGGAACGCTAAAGAAAACAGCTCGGCGGGTCAAGACGCCCGGCGCTTGCCGGGCTTGTCCGATTTGTCCGGCTTCTCGTGGCTGGCCTTGAAGAAGACCCGCATGGGGCACATCTTCAGGGTGAACAGCTTGCGCAGGCGGGTCTCCAGGTAGCGCACATAGGAGGCCTTCACCAGCTCCGGGTCGTTGACGAAGAACACAAAGGTGGGCGGGTTGGCCTCGGGCTGGGTGAGGTAGTAGAACTTGGCGCGGCGGCCCTTAACCAGGGGCGGTTGGTGGGTTTCCAGCACGGTGCGCATGGCCCGGTTCAGCTCGCCGGTGCCCAGGCGGCGGCCGCACTCCTCGTGCAGCTTCTCGGCCAGGGGCAAGAGCCCGCCCAGGCCGGCCTTGGTCAGGGCCGAGGTGTAGATGACCGGCACGTGGGCGCAGAAGTCCAGGGCCTTGCGGAAGAACTCCTCCAGGTGGGGCAGGCCCGAGCGGGGGGCCAGGTCGGTCTTGTTCACCGCCACGATGAAGGGGACCTTCTCCTTGTCCAGGAAGGCCAGCAGCTTCTTGTCCTGGGTGGTCAGGCCCTGGGCCGCGTCCACCACCAGCACCGACACGTCGGCCCGGCGGGAGGCGGTGAGGGAGTGCAGCACCGAGAAGCGCTCCACCCCGTGCTCCACCTTGCCCTTCTTGCGCACGCCCGCGGTGTCCACGAAGGTGTAGCGCCGCTCGCCGCGCTCCAGGATCACGTCCACGCAGTCGCGGGTGGTGCCGGGCACGTCGGACACGATGAGCCGGCGCTCGCCGATGAGCGCGTTGATGATGGAGGACTTGCCGGCATTGGGCCGGCCCAGCATGGCCAGGCGCAGGCCGCCGGGCTCCTCGTCCGGTTCGTCCTGGCCGGCCCAGGCCTCCTCGCCGAACAGCGCCTCGATGCGCTCGCCCAGTTCCCGCAGGTTGTAGCGGTGCGCCGCGGACACCGGCAGCAACTCCAGGCCCAGCTCGTGGAACTCGGCGGTCAGGTGCTCCTTCTCCGGGGCGTCCACCTTGTTGGCCGCCAGGAGGATGGGCTTGCCCGAGGCGCGCAACAGCGCCGCGGCCTCCCGGTCCACCGGGGTCAGCCCCTCCCGGGCGTCCACCACCAGGACAGCCACCTGGCACTCGGCCACTGCCTCCTTGGCCTGTTCCAGGACCTCGGCGTCGAACTGCGCCTGGTCGTCCAGGACCAGGCCGCCGGTGTCCACCACGGCATAGGGTCGGGAGGTCCAACGCACCTCGCCGTACAGCCGGTCCCGGGTCACCCCGGGCTCGTCATGGGTCAGGGACTTCTGCTGGCGGATGAGCGCGTTGAACAGGGTGGACTTGCCCACGTTGGGGCGTCCGACGATGGCGGCGATGGGCAGCATGGATGTGTCTCTACGCGATGTGTCGCAAAACGCCAAGGCCGGCCCGGGGGGCGCCCCGGGCCGGCCGGGCGGAAGATGGTGGCGACTACTTGCCGGCCTGGGCAAAGGCCGCGCGGATGCTCTCGGTATAGGGCGGCCGCAACACGCCCATCTCGGTCACGATCCCGGCGATGAGTTCGGCCGGGGTCACGTCGAAGGCGAAGTTGAAGACCGGGACCCCGTTCGGCACGATCTGGGTCTCGCCTACGTGGGTCACTTCCCGGGGAGTGCGGTCCTCGATGGGGATTTGTTTGCCCGTGGGGGTGCGCAGATCGATGGTGGACAGGGGCGCGGCCACGTAGAAGGGCACGCCGTAGTGCCTGGCCAGAATGGCCACCCCGCTGGTGCCGATCTTGTTGGCCGCGTCGCCGTTGGCCGCGATGCGGTCCGCGCCCACCACCACCAGGTCCACCAGGCCCCGGGACATGAGCAGGGAGCAGGCGTTGTCGCAGGCCACGGTCACGGGAATCTTGTCGTAGTTGAGCTCCCAGGCGGTGAGCCGCGCGCCCTGCAGGAAGGGCCGGGTCTCGTTGGCGATGACCTTGACCTGCTTGCCCTGGTCCACGGCCCCGCGCACCACGCCCAGCGCGGTGCCGTAACCCGCGGTGGCCAGGGCGCCGGCGTTGCAGTGGGTCATGACCGTGCCGCCGTCGGGCACCAGCGCGCCGCCGTAGGCCCCCATCTTCGTATTGATGGCGATGTCCGCGGCGTGGATGTCCTTGGCCTGGGCCAGCCATTTCTCCAGGAGTTGCGGCTGGGCGAGGGCCTGGTCCCAGGTCCGACGCATCTCCTCCACGGCCCAGCGCAGGTTCACCGCGGTGGGCCGGGCGTTCTCCAGCTTCTTCAGCAGGGCGTCCAGGCGCTCCTGCCAGCCCTGGCCCCCCCCGGCCTCGCGCGCGGCCAGGAAGCAGCCGTAGGCCGCGGTCACCCCGATGGCCGGGGCACCGCGCACCACCATGGTCTGCAAGGCATAGATGGTCGAGTCGGTGTCGGTGCAGGTGAAGTATTCCTCGCGGGTGGGCAGCACGCGCTGGTCCAGGAGCACCAGGTTGCGGCCCGCGTCGTCGAAGCGGATATGGAATTCCATGGAATTTTCCTCGCTAATCCAATTCGTATTCGGTGCGCCAGTCGCCCTCCTCCTCGAAGGGAGGCTGGGCCTCCTTGTCGAAGAGGAAGTCGCCCAGGACCAGGTGGTCCATCTCGGTGCGCATGAAGCAGCGGTAGGCGTCCTCGGGCGTGCACACGATGGGCTCGCCGCGCACGTTGAAGCTGGTGTTCACCACCACCGCGCAGCCGGTGCGCGCCTTGAAGGCGCTGATGAGGGCATGGTAGCGGGGGTTGGTCTCCTTGTGCACGGTCTGGATGCGGGCCGAGTAGTCCACGTGGGTGACCGCGGGGATATCCGAGCGCTGCACGTAGAGCCGCTCGTAGAGGGGCAGCTGGGCGTAGCCTTCGGGCAGGGACAACCGCCTGGCCTCGGCCACCGGGGCCACCAGGAGCATGTAGGGCGAGGCCACGCCGCCCAGGCCGAAGTACCGGTCCGCGTCCTCGGCCAGCACCGAGGGGGCGAAGGGCCGGAAGCCCTCGCGGTACTTGATTTTCAGGTTGAGCTTCTTCTGCATGTCCGGCCGCCGGGGATCGCCCAGGATGCTCCGGTTGCCCAGGGCGCGCGGCCCCCACTCCATGCGGCCCTGGAACCAGCCCACGGCCTTGCCCTCGTCCAGGAGCCCGGCCACCATGGCGCAGAGGTCGCCCAAGTCCTCGAAATGGGTGGCCGGCGCGGAGAAGCGGCGGATGCAGCGCCGGATGTCCCGCTCAGGGAACTCCGGCCCCAGGTAGGAGCCCTGCATGATGTCCCGGCCGTCCGCTGTGGCGGCCTTGTCCCGGCCCAGGTGGATGTGCCAGGCGGCCAGGGCCGCGCCCAGGGCCCCGCCGGCGTCGCCGGCCGCGGGCTGGACGTAGAGGTCGTCGAACAGCCCGGTGCGCAGGAGCTTGCCGTTGGCCACGCAGTTGAGCGCCACGCCGCCGGCCATGGCCAGCCGGCGCGAGCCGGTGAGCTCCTGGGCGGTCCTGGCCATGCGCAGCACCGCGTCCTCGGTCACGGTCTGGATGGCCAGGGCCAGGTTCATGTAGGGCTGGGCCAGCTCGCTCTCGGAGGCCCGGCGGGGGATGCCGAAGAGCTTCTCGAAGGCCGCGTCCTTCACCATGGTCAGGCCGGTGGCGTAGTCGAAATGGACCATGTTCAAGAGCAGCGAGCCGTCCGGTCGCAGGTCCACCAGCTCGTCGCGGATCACCTGCTCGAAGCGGGCGGTTTCCGGGGAGTCCGGGTCGCCGTAGGGGGCCAGGCCCATGAGCTTGTACTCCCCGGAGTTGACCTTGAACCCGCAGAAATAGGTGAAGGCCGAATAGAGCAGGCCCAGGGAGTGCGGGAAGTCGAGCTGGCGCAGGATGGCCAGGTCCTTGCCCCGGCCGTGGCCTATGGTGGTTGTCGCCCACTCCCCCACCCCGTCAACGGTGAGCACCGCGGCCTCGTCCCAGGGCGAGGCGAAGAACGCGCTGGCCGCGTGGGACAGGTGATGCTCCGGGAACAGGAGCCGGGGCCGGCCCGGGCCGATCTTCTCCAGTTCCTCCCAGAGCATGCGACGCATGAAGAGCTTTTCCTTGATCCACACCGGCATGGCCGAGAGGAAGCTGGTGACGCCCACGGGGGCGAAGGCGTGGTAGGTTTCCAGGAGCCGCTCGAACTTGAGGTAGGGCTTGTCGTAGAAGGCTATGGCCGCCAGGTCGGCCAGGTCCAGGCCCGCCTCCTTGAGCACGAAGCGCACCGCCTGGGCCGGGAAGGAGGCGTCGTGCTTCTTGCGGGTGAAGCGCTCCTCGTGCGCCCCGGCCACAATGCGGCCGTTGTCCAGAAGCACGGCCGCGGCGTCGTGGTAGTAGGCGGAGATGCCCAGGATGGCGTGGCGCACCGGCGTGTCCCTAGAAGAGGGTGTAGATGAACGGGGCCACGGCCGAGCCGCTGGTGAGCACGATGAGCACCCCGAACAGGAGCAGGGTCAGGATGATGGGCAGCAGCCAGAACTTCTTGCGCACCCGCAGAAACGCCCAGAGGTCTTTGAGAAAATCCATGGTGTTGCTCCGGAAATCAGAAGGGCCGCTCCAGGTCCTGGGCGGTGATGGTGGCGTCACGCACCGTGAATACCGATTCCTGCCCGGACTTCCACTGGCGCAGGCGCATGGGGTCCTTGCCCAGGGCGCGGCGCAGGGCCGCCACCGGGGTCACGATTCCGAAGAAGACCAGGATGAGCAGCACCTGGCTCATCACCGTGCCCATCACGTGGGACAGGCCGAACCAGGCCTTGGCAAAGGGTTTGAACACCACCGGCGCGGTCATGAGCAGCAGGGTGGCGGCCGCCGCGGCCAGCCCCCCCCACTGCCGGCCGCCCAGCAGGGCGACCAGGAGGAAGACGAACACCAGGGCCAGCCCGGCGTCGGTGCACTGCTTGGGGGTCACGGCCGCCAGGCCGCCCTTGCCCTTCCTGAGTTCCGTCGAGCTCATGCTACCCGCCCAACTATTTTCCTAGTTTTTGGGCCAACAGCTCGGCCACCAGCTTGGGATTGGCCTGGCCCTTGGTCTTCTTCATGACCTGGCCCACAAAGAACCCGGTGAGCTTCTTCTCCCCGGCCCGGTACCGCTCGCACTCCGCGGGGCTGGCGGCCAGCACCTCGTCCACCGCCCCCTCCAGGGAGGAGGCGTCGGAGATCTGGGCCAGGCCCTTGTCCTTCACGTAGGCCGCGGGGTCGCCGCCGGTGGGGAAGAGTTCGGCCAGCACCTGCTTGCCCACGGTGCCGGAGATGGCTCCCTCCTCCACCAGCCTGACCAGGGCGGCCAGCTGGGCGGGGGTGAAGGCGCAGGCCGCGGCGGTGACGTCCGCGGCGGAGAGTTCGCGCATGACCTCGGTCATGATCCAGTTGGCCAGCTTCTTGGGCTCGGCATACACAGCCACCGCGGCCTCGAAATAGTCGGCCAGGCCGCGGTCCGCGGTGAGCACCGCGGCGTCCTGGCCGGGCAGGCCGTGCTGGCTGGCGAACCGCGCCCGCCGGGCCTCGGGCAGCTCGGGCAGGGAGGCGCGCAGCGCCTCCACCCAGGCCGGGTCCAGGGTCAGGGGCAACAGGTCCGGGTCCGGGAAATAGCGGTAGTCGTGGGCCTCCTCCTTGCCGCGCATGGGCAGGGTCACGCCCTTGTTGGCGTCGAAGAGCCGGGTCTCCTGGACCACGGCCTCGCCGTCCTCCACCAGATCGGTCTGGCGGCGGATCTCCACGGCGATGGCCCGCTGCACGTTGCGGAAGGAGTTCATGTTCTTGAGCTCCGCCCGGGTGCCGAATTTTTCCTGGCCGCGCGGCCGGATGGACACGTTGGCGTCGCAGCGGAAGGAGCCCTCCTCCATGTTCCCGTCGCAGATGCCCAGGTACAGGAGGGTGGAGTGGATGGCCCTCAGATACGCCGCGGCCTCCTCCGGGGAGCGCATGTCCGGCTCGCTCACGATCTCGATGAGCGGGGTGCCGGAGCGGTTCAGGTC
>JAEXTU010000084.1 GCA_023453335.1 Pseudomonadota bacterium
CGGGCTCCCAGGAGCTGTCGGCCTCGTCCGAGAACCTGTCCCAGGGGGCCACCGAGCAGGCGGCCTCGGTCGAAGAGGTCTCCTCCTCCATGGAGCAGATGACCGCCAACATCCGCCAGAACGCGGAGAACGCGGCCCAGACCGAGAAGATCGCCACCCAGTCGGCCACCGACGCTGCGGCCGGCGGCCAGGCGGTGACCGAGACCGTGGGGGCCATGAAGCAGATCGCCGAGTAGATCAGCATCATTGAAGAAATAGCCCGCCAGACCAACCTGCTGGCCCTCAACGCGGCCATCGAGGCGGCCCGGGCCGGGGAGCACGGCAAGGGCTTCGCGGTGGTGGCGGCCGAGGTGCGCAAGCTGGCCGAGCGCTCGGGCGCCGCCGCGGCCGAGATCAGCGAGCTGTCCGCCCGCTCCGTGGCGGTGGCCGAAAAGGCCGGGGAGATGCTCACCAAGATGGTGCCGGACATCCGTAGGACCGCGGAACTGGTGCAGGAGATCGCCGCGGCCAGCCGGGAGCAGGACGCCGGGGCCGAGCAGATCAACAAGGCCATCCAGCAGCTGGACCAGGTGATCCAGTCCAACGCCTCGGCCTCCGAGGAAATGGCCTCCACCTCCGAGGAGCTGTCCTCCCAGGCCGAGCAACTGCAACAGACCATGGGCTTCTTCCACATCGGCGACAACGGCAAGCAGGCCCGGCGCCGGGCCGTGGCCGCGCACGGCGCGCCGCGCAAGAAGCTCGCCGCCGCGCCGCAAGCCAAGGCGCAGCCCAAGGCGCAGGCCAAGGTCCAGGCCAAGCCCGCGGACGCCTCAGGCCTGGCCCTGGACATGGGCGAGGCGGGCGGGGACGAGGAGTTCGAGCGGTTCTAGCCCCCAACCCGGTTGCCCGGCCCGGCCTCCTCACCCCTCCGCGGCCGGGCCGGGCAGCCGGACTCCTGCCTGCCCCCGGAGGGGAAGTTCCCCGGACCCGGGGCCGTTGAACAAGAGCCGGAAGGAGGCATCTCGTGGACGACAAGCAAGGCACCGCCAACCAATACCTGACCTTCACCCTGGACCACGAGGTCTTCGCCCTGGACATCGAGTCCGTACGCGAGGTCCTGGAACTGACCCACATCACCCGGGTGCCCCGCACCCCGGAGTTCATGCGCGGGGTCATCAACCTGCGCGGCCATGCGGTGCCGGTGGTGGACATGCGCAAGAAGTTCGGCATGCCCTTGGCCGAGGACACGGTGAACACCTGCATCATCATCGCCGAGGTGGCCATGGGCGAAGAGTCCGCGTGCATCGGTGCCCTGGTTGACTCGGTGCGGGAGGTCTTCGAGATGGGGGCCGGGGAGATCATGCCTCCGCCGCGCATGGGCCTGTCGGTCAAGACCGACTTCATCCGGGGCATGGGCAAGCAGGACGAGGAATTCGTCATGATCCTGGACATCAACAAGGTCTTTTCCGAGGCGGAGATGACCTCCCTGGGCCAGGCCGGAACGCCTCCCCCGGCCGGCGAAGAGGCCCGGGATGTAACAAACGGGCTGTAAATTTTCCACATTTCTTCGCCAAGCCGTCACACGGGGCGGGTAGGTTTCCCCAAACCCGGAAAAGGGGGAACCTGCATGACTGCCGACGACAGATTGGAGATTCGGCGCAGCCTTGAGGAGCAGTTGGAGGACCTCACCTCCCGCGAACTGGCCCTTTCCGCCGAATACTGCCCGGACGAGAACGAGTACGCCTCGCGGGTGTACGAACTGCACGTGTCGGTGTCCCTGCGCGAGCGGGAGAGCCGCATGGTGGCCCGGGTGCAGGCCGCCCTGCGTCGCCTGGCCGACCCCCGGTACGGGGTCTGCCGGGAGTGCGGCGAGGGCATCGGCCTGCCCCGGCTCAAGGCCAACCCGGTCGCCGAGTACTGCGTGAACTGCCAGTCGGCCATGGAAGTCCGGCCCCGCGCAGCCTAGCCGTCAATTCTCACCGCGACGGCAGCGCCCCCAACCGGCGCAGGGCCGCGGCCACACCCTGGGCCAGCCTGGCGTAGCCCTGGGCATTGGGGTGGAGCAGGTCGTATTTCACGTCGGAGTCGGCGAGCAGGGCGGGGAGCAGGTCGGGCTCCAGGGAGACTTGGGTGGCCTGGGCCACCCGCGCGTACACAGGGTGGAGCTTCACCCGCAGGCCGGGTTGGGGCACGCCGAGCAGGAGCACCTGGGCCCCGGCCGCCTGGCAGGCCCGGACCATGGCCGTGAGGTTCTGCTCGGTCTCGGCCTCGGGCTTGCCGCCCAGGAAGTCGTTGCCCCCGTGCTCCAGGATGACCAGGGCCGGCCGGGCCTGGGCCAGGACCCCGGGCAGGCGGGCCAGCCCGCGCTCGGTGGTCTCGCCGGGCACCCCGGAGCGCAGCACGGCCAGGCCGGTCAGGCTGGCGAGGAGCTCAGGGTAGGTGAGCCCTGGGGAGGGCTCGAACCCGCCCGCGCCTACCCCGTGGGTGATGCTGTCCCCGAAGGCCAGGACCGTGGCTCCGGCGGGCAGGGGGGAAAGCCTGGGCCCGGCGTCGCCCGGTCCGCCGCAGGCCGCGGCCAGCAGGAGCAGGGCTCCCAGCAGGGCCGGGAGCAGCCCGGGGCGGCGTGGCGGGGGAGGGGTCACAGCAGCGGCGCGCAGCTCTCGTGGTTGGCGAGGAAGTCCTTGAATCCGTCCATGGGCAGGGGCTTGGCCAGGAGGAAGCCCTGCACGTACTGGCAGCCCTGGTCGCGCAGGAAGGTGAACTGTTCCCGGGTCTCCACGCCCTCGGCCACCACGTCCAGCTTGAAGTTGCGGGCCAGCGCGATGATGGTGCGCACGATGTTGGCGACGTTCTCGTCGCGGGTGATGTCGCGCACGAAGGACTGGTCGATCTTGAGCGAGCGCAGGGGGAAGTGCCGGAGGTAGGAGAGGGAGGAGTACCCGGTGCCGAAGTCGTCCACGGCCAGGCCGATGCCGTGCGACGCCAGCTCGCGCAGCTTGTCCACGGTCTTGTCGATGTCGGTCATCAGGATGGTCTCGGTGATCTCCAACTCCAGGTTGGCGGGGGGCAGGCCGGTGCGCTCGAGGATGTTCAGGATGCGGGCCACCAGGTCCTGTTGCCGGAACTGCTTGGGCGAGAGGTTAACCGCCATGACCAGGTCGGCGTGCCCGTTCTGGGCCAGGTCGCGGGCGGCTGTGCAGGCCTGCTCCAGGATGGACTCGCCCAGGGGCAGGATGAGCCCGGTCTCCTCGGCCAGGGGGATGAACTCGGCCGGGCTCACCAGGCTGCCGTCCTCCTGGGGCCAGCGGGCCAGGGCTTCCATGCCGCTGATCCGGCAGGTGTGCATGTCCGCCTTGGGCTGGAAATAGGGGATGAGCGCCCCGTTCTCCACCGCCCGGCGCAGTTGGCCCTCCAGGGCCAGGCGGCGGGTGACGTTCTCGTTCATCTGGGGGGTGAACAGGCGGTAGTCGTTGCGGCCCGCGGCCTTGGCCTGGTACATGGCCAGGTCCGCGTTCTTGATGAGGGTGTCCGCGTCGCGGCCGTCCTCGGGGAAGAGGGTGATGCCCATGCTGGGGGTGACGAACAGTTCGTGGTTGCCCACGTTCACCGGCGCGGCGAAGGCCTCGATGACCCGCTGGGCCACGTTCACCACCTCGCGGACGTTCTCCACCTCCTCGATCATGACCACGAACTCGTCCCCGCCCAGGCGGGCTACGGTGTCCTCCTCGCGCATGAGCTTGAGCAGGCGGTAGGCCACGGACTGGAGCAGCCAGTCGCCCACGATGTGGCCCAGGCTGTCGTTGATGTTCTTGAAGTTGTCCAGGTCCAGGAAGAGCACCGCCACCTTGCCCGCGACGCGCTGGGCGTGGTGGATGGCCACCGCCAGCCGGTCCTTGAGGAGCAGCCGGTTGGGCAGGCCGGTGAGGGCGTCGTGGTAGGCCTGGAACCGAATCTGCTCCTCGGATTCCTTGGCCTCGGTGATGTCGTGGAACACGCCCACGTAGTGGGTGGTGTTCCCGGCGGCGTCCTTGACCGCGCTGATGGACAGCCACTCCGGGTAGGACTCGCCGCTCTTGCGGCGGTTCCATATCTCCCCCTCCCAGCGGCCCTGTTCGATGATGCCGCGCCACATCTCCTGGTAGAATGCCTCGTCATGGCGGTCGGACTTGAGCACCCGGGGATTCTGGCCCAGCACCTCCTCCTGGGGGTAGCCGGTGATGGTGGTGAAGGCCGGGTTGACCTTGAGGATGGCGCCGTGCGGGTCGGTGATGACGATGCCCTCCAGGGAGTGCTCGAACACCTCGGCGGCCAGGAGCAGCTCGGTCTGGGCCTGCTTGCGCTCCTCCACCTCCCGGGTCAGGTCGGCGTTGGCCCGGGCCAGTTCCCGGGTGCGCTCGGCCACCCGCTTCTCTAGGTCGACCTTGGCCTGGCGCAGCTCGTGCTCCATGGCCTTGCGTTCGGTGATGTCCCGCACGGCGGCGTGCACCATCCGCTGCCCGCCGAAGTGGATGGCGGAGAGCCGGACCTCCACCGGGAAGGTGCTCCCGTCCTTGCGGCGGTGCCGGGACTCGAAGGTCAGGGGCAGCCTGCCCCAGAATTCCTCCTGGTCCTGGACGTGCCTGAATTCCACGTCGATGTCCCGCACGGTCATGGCCATGATCTCGTCGCGGGTGTAGCCCAGGGATTCGCAGGCCCGCTGGTTGACCAGCACGAACCGCCCATCCAGGCCGCGCACGAAGATGGTGTCCTGGGCCTGGTCCACCAGGGCGCGGAAGCGCTCCTCGCTCTGGGCCAGTTCGGCCTCGGCCTGTTTGCGCTCGGTGATGTCGCGCACCGCGGCATGGATGACCTGCTGGCCTCCGTACTGGATGGCCGAGAGCCGGACCTCCGCCGGGAAGGCCGAACCGTCCTTGCGGCGGTGCCAGGCCTCGAAGGTGGCGGGCAGGTTGGCCCAGAAGCGGGATTTGTCGTCGCGCTCCACGGCGTCCTTGTCCAGGTCGGCCACGGACATGGCCAGCAATTCCTCCCGGGTGTAACCCAGGGCGTCGCAGGCTATCTGGTTCACCAGGAGGAAGCGCCCCGCGAGGTCGTGCACGAAGATGCTGTCCTGGGCCTGCTCCACCAGGGCGCGGAAGCGCTCCTCGCTGAGGCGCAGGTCCTCGGCGGCCTGGAGGTTGACGGCGCAGGAATCCCGTTCCTCGCACTGGGTGCAGCGCCCGGCAGGCGCGGTGTCGCAGGACGGCTTTTTGCGGGCCACGGGGTGCTCTTTTCGGGTGCTTTGCGGGCGCAGCCGCCTTCACGCGGCGGCCCGTCGCATCCCCCATTCTTACCCAGTTTGCCGGCAAATGAGAAGGGATAATATCCCCCGGCAGGGATGGGGGTTGCCCGGCCGGGACGCCTGCTCCCTGCGGGCAAGCAGCTCCCGGGCCAGGGTGAGCCCCATGATCCCGGCGCCGACGATGACGGTATGTGCGGTGCGCATACGTGAACGTCCTTGCAATGGCGTGCGGAATCAAGTTGATAGCCCAGGGCCGGGGCGTTGCCAACCCGCTTACCCCCCTCTTGCCATTTTCCCGGGCTTGGGAGGATACTGCCCGGCGTCGGGAGTGCGTCCCCGCAAACTCACAGGAGACATCCCATGCGCCACCTCACCGTGCCGGCCCTGGCCGCCCTGCTTCTGGCCTTCGCCCTGGGCGGATGCGCCGCGACCCGGCCTACGACCCTGGCCGAGGCCCGGAGCTTCTGCAACACCGCCGGAGGCGGCATCTCGGCCGGGGCCAGCGATTCGGGGAGCATGGGCGGGTCCTGCATGGACCAGCTCAGGATCTGCTCCCGGTTCTTCGACCCCCTGGCCGCGGGAGCGGCCGACCGCGCGGCCTGCCTGGCCCAGTGCGGTGCGGCCAACGCCGAGCTGTTCCACACCCACGCCATGGACGACTGTCGCCCGGGCCTGACCCGGGCCAACGACCTGTGCGAGGAATACTGCCGGAGCAATTTCAAGTAGCCGGGAACGGGAGCAGCCTGCCTGCCCCGGGAGATCCGCCATGCGCACGTCACTCACTGCGGCCCTGGCCGCCCTGCTCCTGGCCGCCCCGCTCCTGGCCGGATGCTCCGCTGCCCGGCCGGTGGGCCTGTCCGCGTCCCGCGGGTTCTGCAACACCGCCGGCAGCTACGGGAGCAACGGCAACAACGACTCGGGCGGCGGCGGGTCCTGCATGGAGCAGCTGAAGATCTGCGGGAAGTTCTTCGATCCCCTGGCCGCGGGCGTGGCCGACCGGGTGGCCTGTCTGGCCCAGTGCGGTGCGGCCAACGCCGAGTTGTTCCACGTCCACGTGCTGGACGACTGCCGCCTGGGCGTGGTGCAGGCCAACGACCTGTGCGAGGAATACTGCCGGGGCAACTTCCAGTAGCCTCAGCCTCCGGGGCTCAGCCCAGCCGGGCGGCCAGGTCCGGGGGCAGGGACTGGCCCAGGTCCGCGGCCTTGGCCGCGGCGCTGCGCGCGCCTTCCAGGTCGCCGTTGCCCAGGCAGGCCTGGGCCAGGTCCAGCAGGGCCTCGGCAAAGCCCGGCCGCAGCTCGATTGCCCGACGCAGGTGCTTCACCGCCTCCGGGAACAGCTCCAGGTGCAGTTCCGCGCAGCCCAGGGTGTGGAACCCCGCCGCGTCCGGGGCCAGGCCCACCTTGCGGCGCATGACCGTGACCACCCGGGCCGCGCTGTCGTCGTTCTCGAATTTCATCGGTTCCTCCCGAATCAGTGGGCCACGGCCAGGCCGTCCCAGGCCAGCCAGAGCCAGCCGCCGGCAATGGCGCAGGTGGCCAGGGTCACCGGCAGCCCCACCCGCAGGTGGGTGCGCCAGCCGATCTCCACGCCCAGCCGGCCGGCCGAGTCGGCCACGATGAGGTTGGCGATGGAGCCCAGGAGAAAGAGGTTGCCGGCCAGGGTGCTGGCCAGGGCCAGGACCAGCCCGGCTTGCGGTGTGGCGTGGGCCGAAACCAGGAGCATCACCGCCGGCACGTTGGACACCAGGTTGGAGAGCACCACCGTGGCCGCGAAGAGCACGGCGGGCCGGCCCAGGTCCAGGCCGGTGTCGGCCAGTGCGCCCATGGCCTTGGCCAACTCGCCCGAGGCGGCCAGGGCGTGGTTGACCACGAAGAGCCCCAGGAACAGGAGCAGGAGCTGCCAGTCCACCAGGGCGAAGATGCGTCGCGAGGTCATGCGCCGGGACAGGAGGAGCAGTCCGGCCGCGGCCAGGGCCGGCACCTCCCGCGGCCAGGGGCCGAACAGGAAGGCCAGCACCAGCCCGGCCAGCACCGCCAGGCCCTTGCCCGACTGCCAGGCGTTGAAGTCCGGGGCCTCGATGTCCGGGGCCAGGATTCGGCGCTCCCAGCGGCCCCTGAACTTCCAGGCGATGATGGCCCAGGTGGCTCCCAGGCCCAGAAGCACCGGAGGCAGGGCATCGCGCAGGTAGGCGGCGAAGCCCAGGCCGGTGACCTGGCCGATGAGCATGTTCTGGGGGTTGCCGATGAGGGTGGCGGCCGAGCCCACGTTGGCCGCGCAGGCCAGGGCCAGGAGGAAGGGGACCGGGTCCAGGTTGCGGCGGGCGCAGCCCTCCAGGAGGATGGGGGTCATGGCCAGGCACACGATGTCGTTGGCCAGCAGGGCGGAGAGCCCGGCCGAGGCGATGATGACCAGGGCCAGCAGGCCGGCGGGCGCCACCTGCGCCGCGGCCAGGCGGCGGGTGATGCGGGTGTAGAATCCGCCCAGCCGGAACTGGGCCGAAACCACCATGAGGGCGAAGAGCAGGGCCATGGTGGGCATGTCCACCGCGGCCCAGGCCTCCCTGGAGTCCACCGCCCCGCCGGCGATGAGGGCCATGGCCCCCAGGGCGGCCACCCCGGTGCGGTCCAGGGCCAAGCCCGGGATGCGGCCCAGGATCATGCCCAGGTACACGAAGCCGAACACCCCGACCACGAACCAGTCCACGCGCGCACCCTCCTGGGTGCGGCCCATACGCCGCCGGCGGCCGGGTGGCAAGGGGCGCGGCGGCGGGCTCAGGACGCGGCGTGCCTGGCCAGGAACCGGTCGAACTGGTTGGCGAAGGCCTCCAGGTCGCGGCGGCCAAGCGGCGGGGGGCCGCCGGTCATGACCCCGCCGCTGCGCAGCTCGTAGAGCAGGTTGCGCATGGCCAGGCGGCCGGCGATGTTGTCCTTGGTGTACAGCTCTCCCCGGGGGTTCAGGGCGTGGGCGTCCTTGGCGATGACCTGGGCGGCCAGGGGGATGTCCGCGGTGATCACCAGGTCGCCGGGGCGGACCATCTCCACGATGGCCGCGTCCACCACGTCGAAGCCCTGGCCCACCCGGACCGCGGCGATGAATTCGGACGCGGGCACGGCCAGGGCCTTGTTGGCCACCAGGGTCAGCCTGAGGCGGCGGCGCTCGGCCGCGCGGAAGAGAATCTCCTTGATGGCGCCCGGCAGGGCGTCGGCGTCGGCGTAGATGTGCATCTTACGGTGCTGTTTTCCGTCGCCGGCGCAGGCCCAGGCCCGGGCTCTCCGGCACCAGGCAGTAGAGCAGGCCGCAGGCGCCCACGCTGGCGGCGAAGCAGGTCCAGATGGGGGTGAACTGCCCGGGCGAGCCCAGGGCGGACAGTTCGCCCGGAGCGAGCAGTCCCGCGGCCTGGAGCAGGGCCGCGGGGCCGAGCATGTTGAAGAGGTTGGCCGCGCTCATGGCCGTGGCCGCCATGCCCGGGGGCGAGAGCTCCTTGATGTGGGCGTACATCACCTGGCCCGGGGCGGCCATGGCCCCGAGCAGGAAGAAGAGCAGGGCCAGCAGCGGCTGCGGCACGCCGCGCTCCAGCAGGTTCAGGCCGGCCAGGAGCAGGGCGAAGGCCAGCAGGGAGGGCGCGACCACCCACTTGCGCGAGCGCAGGGTGCGGTCCGAGAGCCGGCCCGACAGGGGGAGCAGGACGATATAGCCGATGCTGGCCGCCAGGAGCACGTTGCCCGCGGCCACCGGGTCCAGGCCCTGGGCCTGCATGAGGAAAGGGCCGGCCCACAGGCCGGTGAGGGCCATGAACGCGCCGAAGCGGAAGAAGGTGGCCGCGCTCATGATCCAGAACCAGGGCGTGGCCGCCAGGCGGCCCAGGCCGCGGAAGGGGTTCTCCGCACCCTGCGCCTGGGGTCCGGTCCCGGGCGGGTGGTTGCGCACCACCAGGAGCAGGGCCGCCACTTGGACCACGTTCACCGCGGCCAGGGCCAGGAAGGCCCCGCGCCAGCCCGCGGACCGGGCGAGCAGGGCCAGGGGCGTGGCGGCCAGGGCCATGCCCAGGGAGCCCACCGAGGTCAGCACGCCCATGAGGGTGGCGAAGCGGTCGGCCGGGAACCAGTTCACCAGCAGGATGAGCGCGCCCATGAGGTTGCCGGACATGCCCAGGCCCATGAGCGCCCGGCCCAGGAGCGCGGCGGCCTCGTTCTGGGCCAGGGCGAAAAGCAGGGAGCCGCCGGCCGCGGCCAGGCCCAGGCCGGCCATGATGAGGCGGGGTCCCAGGCGGTCCAGGCCCGGCCCCAGCACCGGCTGGGCCGCGGCAAAGGCGTAGAAGAAGGCCGCGGACAGGGCGGAGAGCCCGGCCGCGGTGAGGCCCAGGTCCGCGGCCAGGTCGTTGCTGACCACCGTGACCGAAACCCGGTAGAACATGCTGAGCAGAAAGCCCGAGGTGGCCACCGCGAAGACGGCGGCCGCCCGGGCCGGGGATTTGCCGGCGGCGTTGTCCATGCCAGGGCCGGTACACCCGAATGGGCCGGAAGGGAAGGGTTACGTCCGCTCGTCGGCCTCGGCCAGGCGGTCGGCGATGAGGCCGTAGAAGGGCTCGCCGCCGGCCAGGGGGGCGAAGCGCCAGCCCAGGTGGAGGTCGCAGCGGCGGCAGGCCGCCACCTGCCAGGAGCAGCCTGCGAACCAGGGGAACTCGGTGGAGGACGGCCCCACGCAGCGGCAGCCCGGGGCCGCGCTGAACAGGGCCAGGTCGTAGACGTACCCATGGGGGTTGGCGAACACGTGGCGGTGGGAGCCGTCCCGCTCGGTGCGGGCCTGCTCCGCGGTCACCGCCTGGCCGCAGGCCCGGCACACGATGCGCCGTCCCCCGTCCCCCGGGTCCGGCCCCTCGTCCGCACCCAATCCGGGTCGGCCGTCCCCGACCGGGGCCTCCCGGAGCAGGTGCAGGGGCGGGGTGGTCCCGCTGGCGGTCCAGGTGGCGTCCATGCCCGGATGCTAGGCCAAGCCGCGGCCCAGGGCAATGGGCGGCCCGGGCTTCCCCTGCGCCCGGTTTTGGGGCATGTCTGGCCGATGGACAAGAAATCCCGCGCTAACCACCCGATTCCCCGGCTGCGTGAGGACCTGGACTTCATCCCCCTGGAGGCCAATGGCCAGCGGGTGGTGGCGGTGCGCGACCCGCTGGGCCTGGCCCCGCAGGACCGGGCCTTTGCCCTGGACGCGCTGCGGCTCTATGCCTCCCTGGGCGAGTCCCCGGACCTGGACGCCCTGGCCGCGGCCCTGGGCCGGGCTGCCGGCGACGGGAGCCTGGGCCGGGCCGAGGCTGCGGAGTTTGTCGCGGGGCTGGACGGCTGCCGGCTCCTGGACTCCCCGGCCTTCCGGGTCGACCGCGCCGCGGCGCAGGCGGCCTGGGATGAGGCCCCGGTGCGGCCGGCCATCCTCTCCGGCCGCTCCTACCCGGCCGAGCCGGACAGGCTGGCCGCCTGGCTGGACTCGCTCCTGGCCTGCGCAGGAAACCCGGCCGGTAGCCCGGGGGGCGCCCCGGTGCGGGGGCTGGTGGCCCCGCACCTGGAGCCCTCCCAGGCCCCCCGGGTCTACGCCAACACCTACGC
>JAEXTU010000101.1 GCA_023453335.1 Pseudomonadota bacterium
CCCAGCCCGTGGACTGGTAGTACCGTGCGAAATCGGCCTTGATGGAGTTGCCGGCCGAGGTGAGCAGCACGTTGCCCTTGGCCTCCAGGATGTCCGCGTCGTGCTGGGCGGCCATGGAGTCGGCGGAGATGTTCCAGTCCTTGCCCGAGCCCATGCGGTGGGCCAGGGGGTCGTCGACCGCCCAGGCGGCCAGGGCCTGGCCCAGGAGGAGCAGGGCGGCGAGCAGGGAGGCCAGCCAGGGCAGAAGGAGGTGTATCTTTACACGCATGGTGCTTCTTGGGTATTCCGTGCCCGCGGCATGCGCCGGGGATTTCGGCCCCTAGCACACCTTGCCGCGAATGAACAGTCTGTTGCGCGCCCAAGGGCCGGCGCGGGGGCCGCGGGGCCTGGGGGGGGAGCATGGCTATCGGCTACAATCTGATCCGGATCCGGGTACATCCGGACCGCATCGCGGCCAACTGGAAACTGCTCCAGGCCCGGGGCGGCAACGCCTGGCCGGTGGTCAAGGCCGACGCCTACGGGCACGGCCTGGCCGCGGCGGCCCGCGCCCTGGCCCGGGCCGGGGCCGTGGACCTCTGCGTGGGCACCGTGGGCGAGGCCGCGCAGCTGCTGGACGCGGTCCCCGGGGTGCGGGCCGCGTCCCTGCTCGGCCCCCTGGACCGGGCCGAGTGTGCCGCGGCCGCGGGCCGCGGCATCCTCTCATTCGCCTGCCGCTTCGAGCAGCTGACCATGCTGGCCGAGGCCGCCGCGGCCGCGGGCCGACCCGCCCGGGTCGCCCTCAAGTTCGACACCGGCATGGCCCGTCTGGGCTTCACCAGCGGCGACATCCCCGAGCTCCTGGAGACCCTGGCCGCGTCCCCGGGGCTGGCGGTGGAGATGGCCGCCTCCCACCTGGCCACCGCGGACGAGCCCGGGGCCCGGGACTTCGTGCTGGAGCAGGGCCGGGTGTTCGCGGGCATCCTGGGCTCGTTGCGCGCGGCCGGGCACCGGGTGGCCGGCTGCCTGGCCAATTCCGCGGCGCTCCTGGCCTATCCCGAACTGCACCACGACGTGCAGCGGCCGGGCATCGCCCTGTACGGGGCCAATCCCTTCCACGGCACGCCCCTGGCCTCGGCCGGGGCCGGGCTGCTCCCCGGCATGGAGGCCGCGGCCCCCATCCTCCAGGTGCACGACCTGCCCGCAGGCAGGAGCATCAGCTACGGACGCACCTTCACCGCGCCCCGGGACATGCGGGTGGCGGTGGTGGCCGTGGGCTACGCGGACAACTACTCCCGCGGCCTGGCCAACAAGGGGTACATGAACCTGGCCGGCACCCGGGTCCCCATCCTGGGCCGGGTGTGCATGCAGATGACCGCGGTGGACGTGACCGGCCTGCAATGCCAGGCCGGCGACGAGGTCTTCCTGCTCGGCGGCCCGGGCGACACCGTGACCGCCGAGGACCTGGCCGCCTGGTGGGGCACCATCACCTATGAGGTCTTCTGCCTGCTGGGCCAGAATCCGCGCGCGGAGGTCCTTGACACCGTCGGGTAGTTGGCCTAAACACTCCGTTCCCCTTGCTCCCGTCGCGCGAACGGGGGCCATAGACCAAAAGGAGGACAACATGCGCAAGTACGAGACCCTGCTTCTCCTTTCGCCCGAGTTGGCGGAGGAGAACCGCCAGGAGATCCTCGACACCCTGTCCGGCGTGCTGGACCGGGAGGCCGGGAAACTCCTGGAGACCGACCAGTGGGGGATGCGCGAACTGGCCTACCCGGTTCGCAAGCAGACCCGCGGCTTCTACGTCCGCCTCGAGTTCGTGTGCCAGCCCAAGACCGTGGCCGAGTTCGAGCGCATCATCCGCATCACCGACGGCATCTGGAAGTTCGTGACCGTGCAGCTTGATGACGCGGTTGCCGAAGCAGAGGAGGCAGCATAATGGCCTTCCGCAAGAAATTCACCCCCCGCCGCAAGTTCTGCCGTTTCTGCGCGGACAAGGACCTGAAGATCGACTACAAGCGCGCCGACATCCTGCGCGACTTCATCACCGAGCGGGGCAAGATCATCCCCCGCCGGATCACCGGGACCTGCGCCGCCCATCAGCGCCGCCTGACCACCGCCATCAAGCGCGCCCGCCAGATGGCGCTCATCTACTACTCCGCCACCCATTCCACCCGGGTGATCAAGCGTACGGTCTAGGAGGATAGCCATGAAACTCATCCTTCGCGCCGACGTGGACAACCTGGGCCGGCTGGGCCAGGTGGTCAAGGTCAAGCCCGGCTACGGCCGCAACTACCTGATCCCCCAGGGCCTGGCCATGATGGCCACCGCGTCCAACCAGAAGGCCTTCGAGGTGGAGCGCAAGAAGCTCCAGGCCAAGATGGACGCGGTCAAGGCCGAGGCCATGACCCTGGCCGAGAAGCTGGCCGCCGCCGAGGTCGTCATCCGGGTGCGCACCGGCGAGGCCGACCGCCTCTACGGTTCGGTCACCGCCGCCACCATCGTTGACGCCCTGGCGGAGATGGGCATAGAGATGGACAAGCGCAAGCTCGACCTGGACGAGCCCATTCGCGCCCTGGGCGAATACTCGGTCCAGGCCAAGCTGCACGCCGACGTCCGCCCCGAGATCACCGTGCGGGTGGTCAAGCACGACTGGGTCCCCGGCCAGGCGATCGTCGAGGGCCAGGAGCAGGCTGAAGCCCCCGAGGCAACCAATACCGATGACGCAGGACAGGCCCAGCAGGAAGAGACGGCCTAGCGGGCCACAGTCCGCCGGAGCGGCCCTGGACAGGGCCTCCGCGGACCTGTTGCGCAGAATACCCC
>JAEXTU010000345.1 GCA_023453335.1 Pseudomonadota bacterium
CGGTAGTACTGCTTGAAATAGGTGACCCAGTAGTCCGGGCCGGGCAGGACGCGCACGTCCAGCGCCGCCACCTGGAGCCAGGGCTGGGCCTTCCAGACCATGAGCTTGTGCTGCTTGAAGGACTCGAAGTTCTCGCTGCTCAGGGTGTACTTCTCGGGGTCGAAATGCCTGAAGAAATCCGGGGATTCCCGCTGCCAGTCGCGGTTGAAATCCTCCACCTTGCGGAGCATGGCGTCATAGTCGCGGACCGACTCGCCGCCCTTTTCCGAGAAGTGCATGGAGTCGGCGATGGCCACCGGGGTGCCGGGGGTCAACTCGGACTGGATGCGGCGCAGGTCGGCAGTCTTGAGCACCACGCAGCCGCGGGTTTCGCTGGGCTTGATCTCGTTGCCCCGACCGTGGATCCAGATGCCGCCGCCGGTCTTCTGGCGCAGCTTGTCCACCGGGTTGGGGAAGTTCAGGGTGAAGGCCTGGTCGCCGTAGAGCGCGAAGTTGAGGCCCTGGGTGAGGCGGCGTTCGATGAAATAGACCCCCTCGGGGGTGCGCATGTCGCCGCGGGACTTCTTGTCGCCGCTGCGCTGGCCGGTGACGCAGGGCAGGTCCGAGAGGACCCTGAGCGGACTTTTCTGGCCCATGATGAAGAACTTCTGGGCGTCCTTGTCCACGGCCAGGAACTTGGTGGGGAGGCTGGGGTGGCTCTCGATGGAGGCCTGCCAACCTGCGAAAGCCGGTGCGGACAGGGCCAGCAGGGCCATTGCCAGGAGGGAAAGGGCTGCTCTCTTCACGCGCGCTCTACTCGAAGTGTTCCCAGGTGAAATCCATGCGCCCCACCGGCCCGGCCACCACCAGGGTGACCGGTCCCGCGGCCAGACGGGGAAAGCGCAGGCCGTAGAAGTTCCGCCAGCGGCTCGCGTACGGGAAGAACAGCCCGAGCTTCTCAGCCGGCCAGCGGTCCTTGTCCAGGGGTGCGATGTCCAGGGGTTTGCTCACCATCCCGCCCTGGATCACCTCAACCCGCCACAACGGGTCCTGGGGACGCAGGACGGCAACCGAATTCCGTTCAGCGGACAGGGACAGGATGATTTCCGTCTCCCGCTCGTGCGCCGCACCCTGTTCCGCCAGGAACTCCGCCGCCTCTTCCGGGGGCAGAGCATACGCATGAGCCCATCTCTTGGCAAATCCTTCGCGCCAAGCTCGGGATTTGAGAGTTGCCGCGGCGTTCAGGGACGCGTCCAGGCCGGCGTCGATATCGGCGGTCCGGGTCCAGTCCCGGGTGAGGCGCACGTAAGGATCGGCCAGGTCGGGCCAGAGCAGGGCGGCGCCGCTGTCCACGGTGGAACAGCCCGCGCCGGCGAGAATCAGAAAGGCCAGAAGCAGATGCAGGCCGGCCGGATCAGCGGCCCGCCTCAAGCAACTCCTTCCTGGTGAAGATGGACACAAGTTCATACCCGGCCTCGGCCAGGGCCTCCCGACCGCCTTCCTGGCGGTCCAGCACGCAGAGTACGGCCTTCACGTCGAACCCGGCGTCCCGCACCCGGCCGATGGCCTTGAGCAGGGTGCCGCCGGTGGTCACCACATCCTCGAGCATGGCCACGGGCGCGCCCGGGGCGAAGTTGGCCAGGCCCTCCAGATACTGGTCCGTGCCGTGGCCCTTGGACTGCTTGCGCACGATGAACCCGGGCAGGGGCCGCCCCGACTCAAAGGAAAGCACGGTGACCGCGCTCACCAGCGGATCCGCCCCCAGAGTCATGCCACCGATTCCGGCAATATCAAATTTCTTGAGAAACTCAAGAAAAAGTCTACCGAGCAGCCAGGAGCCCTCGGGGTGCAGGGCGGTCTGCTTGCAATCGAAGTAGTAGTCGCTCTTCTTGCCCGAGGTCAGGGTGAAGTCGCCCTCGCGGTAGGACTTCTCCAGGAGCAGCCGGGCCAGTCGCTTGCGCAGGTCTTGCATGGTTACGCCTCTCCGAATACGCGGCGGAAGATGAGGTCCTCGTGGACCAGGTAGGAGCGGTTGTCGAACACCGCATCCAGGGCCGCGGCATCGAGCCGGGCGGCGATGTCCGCATCCCGGCGCGCCTCGTCCGGGAACTGCAGGCGCTCGTTCCAGCAGCGCATGGCCACCTTTTGCACCATCTCGTAGGCGGCCTGGCGGTCCATGCCGGCGTCCACCAGGGCCAGGAGCAGGCGCTGGGAGAAATACAGGCCGAACGACCCCTTGAGGTTGCGCTCCATGTTCTCCGGGATGACCCGCAGGTTGTCGAGCAGGCCGGAGAGCCGGTGCAGGATGTAGTCGGCCAGGATGGTGGAGTCGGGCATGATGACCCGCTCCACCGAGGAGTGGCTGATGTCCCGCTCGTGCCACAGGGGCATGTTCTCCAGGGAGGCCAGGGCGTTGGTGCGCAGCAGCCGGGACAGCCCGGCCATGTTCTCCGCGGAGATGGGGTTCTTCTTGTGGGGCATGGCCGAGGAGCCCTTCTGGCCCTTGGCAAAGCCCTCCTCGGCCTCCAGCACCTCGGTGCGCTGCAGGTGCCTAAGCTCCACGCACAGCCGCTCGAAGCCGCCCCCGAGCAGGGCCAGGGCGGTGAAGAAATGGGCGTGCCGGTCGCGCTGGATGATCTGGGTGGAGTGGGGCTCGACCTGGAGGCCGAGCAACTCGCAGGCGATGGCCTCCACCTGGGGGTCCAGGTTGGCGTAGGTGCCCACCGCGCCGGAGATCTTGCCGAAGCGCACGTTGTCCAGGGCGGCCACGAAGCGCGCCCGGTGCCGGGCGAACTCGGCATGGAACCCGGCCATCTTGAGCCCGAAGCTGATGGGCTCGGCGTGGATGCCGTGGGTGCGGCCCATGCACAAGAGGCCTTTGTGGCGCCGGGCCAGGGCCTTGAGCGCCCCGAGCAGCCGGTCGAAGCCCGTGAGGATGAGATTGCCGGCCCTGACCAGCAGAAGACCGTTGGCGGTGTCGGTGATGTCCGAGGAGGTGCAGCCCAGGTGGATGAAGCGGGCGGACGGGCCGACCTTCTCCTCCACCGCGGTGAGGAAGGCGATGACGTCGTGCCGGGTGCGCTCCTCGATCTCCAGGATGCGCGGGAGGTCGAACCCGGCCTTGGCCCGGATGGCGGCCATGTCCTCGGCCGGAATGCGACCCAGGCGGTGCCAGGCCTCGCACACCGCAAGCTCCACGTCGAGCCAGGCCTGAAAGCGGGCCTGCAGGGTCCAGATGTCGCCCATCTCGGGGCGGGTGTAGCGTTCGATCATGTCCTAAATCGAGGGGTTTGCGCCGCCCGGGCGGCCGGAGACATAAAAAAAGGCAGCCGAAGCTGCCTCGTGGGCGGTCAGGACGCCGAGGACTCGGCCGTGGCGGCGGGCTTGGACTCGACCGCGGGCTTGGCCGGCGCGGAGTCCGCAGACTCGGCGGACTCGGCTGCCTTGCCCGCGCCATTGGTCCCGTTGCCGCCGGCGGCGGCGCTGCCCGAGCTGTTGCTCCGGCAGTAGTCGGTCACGTACCAGCCGGTGCCCTTGAGCACGAAGGCCGTGTTGGAGATGATCCGCCTGGCCTTGTGGCCGCACACCGGACAGGGCACGTCCTTGTCCTCGAATCCTTTCTGCCACTCCTCGAAGATCTGTTCGCAATCGCAGCAACGGTATTCGTAGATAGGCATGGTGCATCAACTCCTGCGGCAGCAATCTGGCGAAGAGGTATAGGCCCTCTCCCAAGAATGTCAATTAGGCCATTCTTCGCCCGGTTTCGGCTGTGCCGGAAACGATGCAAGTCCCGGACCGCAGGCCGGCCCTTGCGAAAGGTTACGACTTGGCCGCGGCCTTGGCTTCCTTGACGCGCTCCTTGAGGCGCTCCTCGCGGCGCTTGCGGCGGCGGTCGATTTCCTTCTTGCGCTCGTGCTTCTTGTGCTTGGACATGGTATCCTCCACTGGGCGCCCGTGGGCGCCAATTTGCTGGCGATGAGAAACGTGAACGTTTACTCGCCTCGGTTCCGCTTGTCCAGTCCTTTCTGGACAAGGCTTGCCCTCTCGCCCGCGGCAGTGTAAAGAAGCCTACAGGGGAAGCATCCCCGCGCCCTCCGGGGCGCACGTTCCGCACGAGGAGGTGATGTCCCATGTCAACCGTGGTGAGCGGTTTCACCGCCCGGGCCATGGCCGGCAACGGCGCCATGCAGCAGGAGCAGGCCCCGGCCCGGACCCAGGCCCGGACCCAGGCCAAGCCCCAGGTGCAGGCCGAGTCCAAGGCCCGCAACCCCGAGCAGGTGTCCGGCAAGCTGGTGGACATGAGCGACGCCGGTTCCGGCACGCAGGCCACCGGCCAGATGGTCGGCGCCAACTTCGGCGGGGCCGACGTCCAGTTCTCGGAGCGCAGCGGCGTCGGCTTCGGCACCAAGGGCTAGCGCCCGCAACCCCGCCCCGGGCCGAGTCCCGGGCCGCCCAGGGGAGAGCCCGGCCGGGCCATGGATGGTCCGGTTCCCCCCTCCCGGCGGCCGGCAGCCCGCACCCCCGCCGTATCTTCCCCTGCATGCCGCCCTGGCCTCCCTTGCCGGGTCGGGCTATAAGGCGCCCATGCGCCCTGCCTATCTCGACCTGCACGCCAGTGGCGAACTGGCCCGCCGGGCCGCGGCCGCCGGGGAATCCCTGGCTGCCTGTGCCGGCTGCCCCCGCGCCTGCGGGATCGACCGCCTGGCCGACGAAACCGGGCTGTGCCAGATCGGCCGCCGGGCCCGGGTGGCCGCCTATTCCCTCCACTTCGGCGAGGAGGACCCCCTGGTGGGCGCCGACGGCTCGGGCACCATCTTCTTCGCGGGCTGCAACCTGCTCTGCGCCTTCTGCCAGAACCACGATATCTCCCACTCCGTGGCCGGCTCCAGCGAGGTGACCGCGGACCAGCTGGCCTGGATCATGCTCGACCTCCAGAAGGCCGGGGCGCACAACGTGAACCTGGTCACCCCCTCCCACGTGGTCCCGCAGGTCCTGGCCGCCCTGGTCCTGGCCGCAGAGGGCGGCCTCACCCTGCCCCTGGTTTACAACTCCAGCTGCTACGACAGCCTGGAAACCCTGGCCCGGCTGGATGGGGTGGTGGACATCTACATGCCCGACGCCAAGTTCTGGGACGAGAAGCCCGCGGCCAGGTTCTGCGCGGCCCCGGACTACCCGGAGCGCGCCCGGCAGGCCATCGCCGAGATGCACCGCCAGGTGGGCGACCTCGCGCTGGACGAGCGCGGCATCGCGGTGCGCGGCCTCCTGGTGCGCCACCTGGTCATGCCCAAGGGCCTGGCCGGCACTGCCCCCTGGATGCGCTTTTTGGCCGGCCTGTCCCCGGCCACCTACGTGAACGTCATGGACCAGTACCGGCCCTGCGGCACGGCCGGGGACTTCCCGGAGATCAACCGGGGGGTCTCGGCCACGGAATACGCCCTGGCCCTGGATACGGCCCGGACCGCCGGCCTCACCCGCCGAGACGACCGCCGCAGCCGCCTGGTGCACCGCCTCCTGGACCGCCTGGGCCGCGACTAGCTCCTCCCGACTCTTTTACAAAAACAGCAAAGCATCCCCAATGTTGGGCGTGACTTTCCCGGAGATTTTTGGGTAAATGCCGGGTATCGCCTTTGGTTCGCCCGTGTTACTCGAACATTCCGCGTCCGCCGCGACGCGCGCGCAACCCAAACTGCGGAGGTCAGCGCCATGGACAGCACCCCGGTCTTCAACTGCAAGAACGCCGACGACGTGCTCAAGGCCGTCCGGGACTACAACGTCTCCTTCATCCAGTTCTGGTTCATCGACATCCTGGGCACGCTCAAATCCTTCCAGATCACGCCCAACGAGCTGGAAGGGGCCTTCGAGGAGGGCATGGGCTTCGACGGCTCCTCCATCCTCGGGTTCACCCGCATCGAGGAGTCGGACATGGTGGCCTTCCCGGACCCGGCCACCTTCCAGCTGGTGGCCTGGCGGCCCACCGAGCGGCCGGTGGCCCGGATGTTCTGCGACATCAAGAACCCGGACGGCACCCCCTTCGCCGCGGACTCCCGCTACGTGCTCAAGCGCCAGTTGGCCAAGGCCGCGGAGAAGGGCTACACCATGTACTGCGGCCCGGAGCTGGAGTTCTTCATCTTCGCCTCGTCCAAGTGCCCGGAAACCATCGACGCCGGCGGCTACTTCGACGCCCCGCCCCTGGACCTGGCCAACGACATCCGGCGCGACATCATCTTCGCCCTGTCCCGCATGGGCATCACCGTGGAGTACTCGCACCACGAGGTGGCCCCCTCCCAGCACGAGATCGACCTGCGCTACGCCGAGGGCCTGGCCATGGCCGACATCGCCGTGACCTACCGGGTGGTGTGCAAGGAGATCGCCCGCAAGCATGGGG
>JAEXTU010000371.1 GCA_023453335.1 Pseudomonadota bacterium
GGCCCAGGCCTGGGCCGAGGGCATCCTCCATTCGGCCGTGGCGGAGAAGTAGGGGAGCGGAAAAGAGAGCGGGAGAGGGGCTCCTCTCCCGCGGTGGTAGGTCTAGTAGTAGCGCCACTCGCCGGGGCCTTCCCGGAACTCCATGTCCATGTGCTCGCTGATGCCGACCCGGACCTCGCGGTCCGATTCGGCCAGGGTCACGTTCTCGGCCGGGTCCAGGCCCTGGTCCAGGGCGGCCTCCATCCAGTGGGCGCGGAGGTTCTCCGCGGCCTTGCGCACGGACTCGTCGTTGCCGGCGCTCTTGATCCAACGGGCAACCCAAACCCACATGGCCATCACCTCCTTGCCCGGCCAACCGGAAAGCCAGGCCGCCGGGCCTACCCGTGAGGGTAAGCACCGCGGGGGGAAAGGCAAACCCTTGCCAAGCCGTCGGGAAAGGGCCAGGATGCCCCCCGGAGGACACATGGAAGAAGCCATCGTCCGCGGCATTCTCATCGGCGGCTCCCTAGGGCTCATCGGCACCTGGTTCCTGGACATGGACCCCATCCGGGCCGTGGGCCTGGGGCTCATCGCCGGGTTCCTGGCCGGATTCACCCGCTACCGCATGCGCAGGAAGCGCAATGGGGACGACTGAGACCGGGTCCCTGTCCAGCGCCGTCTCGGCCGCGGGCAACCCGCGCCTGCTCCGGCTGTGGGGCGGCGGCGTGCTGCTCCTGGTCCTGCTCTACGTGGCCATCGACCTCCACCTCCCCACCCGCGACGTCCTGCCCGGCATCCCCCTGGACGTGGCCCTGCACTTCGCCTGCTTCGCCAGCCTCGCGGCCACCGCCCCCCTGGCCTTTCTCCGGGCGGGCAGCGCCCTGGCCGCCCTGCTCTTCCTCCTCGCCCTGGGCATGTTCCTGGAGATCACCCAGTATTACCTGCCGCACCGCTTCTTCTCCCTCTACGACGCGGCCGCCAACGTCCTGGGCCTGGCCGCCGGCTCGATCCCCGGATTCGCATTGCGCGCCCTGTCCCGGAAAACGTCCTGATTATCCGCCCTGGTTCCCAGTCAGTCCCACAACCACCCCGCCTGCTTGGACACTGTTCCGTCCGACGCGTTGCCGGGCAGATAGTTGACAAAACGTACACGAAGCGTAAGCCCTGGCCAGGAGGACTCCCACCATGGCCAAGCGCGTCCGTTCCGTCCGTGTGCCCGAAGAACTGGCCAAGCTCGACCTGTCCGCCGTGCTGCGCGAATGCGAGCGCTACCTGCGCGACCTGGAATCCGCCACCCTGCTCAAGTCCCAGGGCAACAAGGAGGCGGCCGAGGCCCTGCTCCTCACCCGCCAGGCCGACCTGGGCAAGAAGATCGGCCTCAAGATCTGGGAAGCCCGCGTGGCCTACGGCAAGGCCAAGGCCGAAGAGTAGGAACCGAGAGGGGAGGGGGAATATCCGGAAATCCATGCATGAGTAAGGCTGATAAGCAGATTCTGCTGCCTTTCCCCCCGGGCTGCGTGACCGGCCGGCTGGTGCGTCGGGAAAAACGGTTCACGGTGTATGCGGAGGTGGGCGGGAAGGTCGTCGCCGCCCATACCAACAACTCCGGGTCCATGCTGGGCCTCACCCGGCCGGGGTCCGAGGTGCTCCTGTCCCCGGCCCCGGGCGCGCACCGCAAGCTGGCCTGGACCCTGGAACTGGTGCGGCTCTTCGGGTTCTGGGTGGGGGTCAACACCTCTGTGCCCAACCGGCTCCTGGCCGCGGCCCACGCCGCCGGCGCACTTCCCGAGGCCCTGGGCTACCCGGAGTTCCAGTCCGAGCGCCGGGTGGGCGACTCCCGGCTGGACGCCCTGCTGGAAGGCCCGTCCGGCCGGCTCTGGGTGGAGGCCAAGAACGTGACCATGGTGGAGGGCGGGGTGGCCCTGTTCCCGGACGCGCCAACGGAGCGGGGGCAAAGGCACCTGCTGGAGCTCATCGCCCTGGCCCGGCAGGGGGTGCGGGTGGCCTGCTTCTTCCTGGTGCAGCGGCCCGATGCGGCCTGCTTCGGCCCGGCCGGCATCATCGACCCGGACTACGCCCGCCTTTTCCGCCAGGCCCTGGCCGCGGGAGTGGAAGCCTGGCCTTACCAGGCAACGGTTTCCGAGCAGGGCCTCGGCCTCGGCCCCCGGCTTCCCGTAACCAGCATGGAAACATGAGAGCGATTTACCTCCGTCCCAAATTGCTCTATGGGGTGGGCACGAAACGTTGCGGGGGTGCGGCATGCGGATAGCGGAGCGGCTCAAGCGGGTGAAGCCTTCGGCCACGTTGGCGGTGAGCGCCAAGGCCATGGAGTTGAAGGCGCAGGGGCGCACGATCATCAGCCTGTCCGTGGGTGAACCGGACTTCGGCACGCCGGCGCACATCTGCGCCGCGGCCAAGGCCGCCATCGACGCGGGGTTCACCCGCTACACCCAGGAGCCGGGCATCCCCGAGTTGCGCGCCGCGGTGGCCGGCTATTTTGCGGCCCACTACGGGGTGGAGGCCGAGGTCGCCAACGCCATCGTGACCAACGGCGGCAAGCAATCGCTGTACAACCTGCTGCAGTGCCTGCTGGACCCGGGCGACGAGGTGCTCATCCCCGCGCCCTACTGGGTGAGCTACCCGGCCATGGTGCTCCTGGCCGACGGCGTGCCGGTGGAGGTCCCGGCCCCGGCGGCCAAGGGCTTCAAGGTCACGCCCGAGGACTTGGACCGGGCCTGCACGGCTCGGACCCGGGTGCTCATCTTCAACTCCCCGTCCAACCCCACCGGCGTGCACTACACCCGGGAGGAGCAGGACGCCCTGGCCGCCTGGGCGGTGCAGCGGGGCGTGTTCGTGATCTCCGACGAGATCTACGACCGTCTGGTCTACGCCCCGGCCGAGCCGGTGAGCCTGGCGGGCTGGTGGAAGAGGCACCCCGAGAATTTCGCCATCGTCAACGGCCTGGCCAAGACCTTTGCCATGACCGGCTGGCGGGTGGGCTACACCCTGGCCCACGTGGACCTGGTCAAGGCCATGAGCACGCTGCAGGGCCAGAGCACGTCCAACATCTGTTCCATCGCCCAGAAGGCGGCCCTGGCCGCGCTGACCGGCCCGTCCGAGTGCGTGGCCGAGATGTGCGTGGCCTTTGCCCGCCGCCGCGACCTGGCCATGGAGATCGTGGGCGCCTGGAAGCGGGCAGTCTGCCCGCGGCCGGACGGGGCCTTCTACGTGTTCCCGGACGTGTCCGCCTACTACGGCGGGAAGTTCAAGGACTCGGCCGAGGCCTGCACCCTGCTCCTGGAGGAGGTCGGCGTGGCCGCGGTGCCCGGGGCGGCCTTCGGCGACGACGCCTGCGTGCGCTTCTCCTATGCCCTGGACGACGAGAGCCTGATCAAGGCCCTGGACCTGGCCGGCAAGGCGCTGGGAGCGGTCTAGCGGTGACGGACCAGGACGACGTTCGGGCGGCGGAGGCCTTTGCCGCGGACGAGGAGCGGCCCTTCAAGCTGGTCAAGTTCCTGTCCTGGACCTCCCTGGTCTTCATCCTGGGCACCAGCCTGTTCCTCTCGGTCTTCATCGCCAACCAGGCCCGGGATACCCTGCTGGAAAAGCAGAAGCGCTTTGCCAAGCTCCTGGCCGAGAACGTCAACCACCAGATATTCCAGCGCTTCACCCTGCCCACCCTGCTGCGCTTCCGGCGCATCGAGCTGCAGAACCCCGAGCAGTACGCCCAGCTCGACCGGGTGGTGAGCTCCACCATCCACGGCCTGCACGTGCTCAACCTGCGCATCTTCGACGCGGACAACGTGGTGTCCTACTCCACGGACACCAGCCAGGTGGGCCGGGAGGACCTCTCCGATCCGCTCATCGAGAAGTCCCTGGAGGGCGGCCCCACCAACTTCGAGATCAAGAGCGACGTGTCCGCCCTGTGGAGCATGTTCTATCCGGACCTGGAGGCCCAAAGCGTGGTGCTGCGCACGGTGTACACCCTGCGCGCCGAGCGGAGCATCATCCCGGGCGGCCCCTCGGGCCTGATCATGGGCGCGCTGGAGTTCACCCAGGACATCACCGAGGACTACAAGACCGTGGTGAGCTTCCAGTGGCTCATCACCGTCACCTCGTTCCTCTCCTCGCTGGTGCTTTTCCTCATCCTGGTCCTGTTCATCCGGCGCGCGGCGCGGATCGTGGCCGAGCGCGCCCACGAGCAGCGCCGCCTGGAGCGCGAGCTGCACCAGTCTGAGCGGCTGGCCAGCATGGGCCGGGTGGTGGCGGGCATCGCCCACGAGATCCGCAACCCCCTGGGCATCATCAAGAGCAGCGCCCAGCTCCTGCTCAAGAAGGCGGAGGCCGGCAAGGGTCCGGACCCCGGGGCGGCGCGCATCCTCCAGGCCATGTACGACGAGATCGGCCGTCTGTCCCAGACGGTCAACGACATCCTGGACTATGCCCGGCCCAAGCAGCCCCGCCTGAACCCGGGCTCCCTGGCCCAGGTCCTGGAGCAGGCC
>JAEXTU010000010.1 GCA_023453335.1 Pseudomonadota bacterium
TGGTGGCGGCCGCGGTGGTGCTCTGGGCCTGGACCCTGGGTGGCGTGGAGGCCGGCCTGGGCGCGGGCTTCATGGCCGCCTTGGCGCCGGGGTTCTATTTCCGCACCCGCCTTGGCTACTACGATACGGACATCGCCACCCTGCTCTTTCCCCTGCTCCAAGCCTGGCTGGTGGCCCACTGGCTCTCCCCGCACCTGCGCCGGCCCCTGGACCTCCTGCGCGGCCAGCGGGAGGAGGACGACTCGCCGCCTCCGAGCCCGGCCTCCCTGGCCTGGCCCCTGGCTGCCGGCATCTTCGCCCGCCTGGGCGGGGCGGACTGGCACACCCAGCTGCCCGACTTCTATCTCCTGGTGGCCACGGCCGCGGCCGGCCTGGTGCTGGTCCTGGCCCGGCCCGGGGCCCGGGCCCGCCGGTTTTGGGGGTTGGCCGCCCTGGTGCTGGCCGGGTTCCACGGGGACTGGGGCGTGCTGGCCGCCATCGCCTTGGTCCTGGGTTTCCGGTTCGTCCCCCGGCTGGCGGGGCAGATCCTGGACCGGCGCTGGGCGGCCCTGGTGGTCCTGGCCCTGGCGCTGCTCCTGGCCGGCCAGCAGCGGGGAGTGGTGGGCCGGTTCTTGGGCAAGTTCACGGTGTATTCCAAGACCCAGGTGGAGACGGCCAAGACCGCCAACCAAAGCCAGGCGCCGGCCATCGGCGGCACGGACGCGGCGCCGGCCGGGCCGGCCCCGGTCTACCCGGGCATCACCCAGAGCGTGGTGGAGGCCCAGAACATCCCCATGGACGAGACCCTGGCCCAGGTGCTGCCCGCGGCCTGGCTCACCCTGGCCGGGCTGGCCGGCTTCTGCCTGGTCGTGGTGCTGCGGCCCACCGCGCTCTTTCTCCTGCCTCTGGGCCTGCTGGCCCTGCTCGGACACAAGCTGGGCGTGCGCATGACCATGTTCGGCAGTCCGGCCGCGGCCCTGGGCCTGGCCCTGCCCCTGGCCTGGGCGGTGCGCCGCCTGGGGGCGGGCCGGAACTGGGCGCCCGGGGCCTCGCTGGCGGCCTCGGCCCTCCTGGCCCTGCTGACCATGTCCGGCGTCTTGCGCGCCTACGCCAACACCCCGCCGACCCCCATCATGGGCAAGGCCCATGCGGTGGCCCTCAAGGCCCTGGTCACGGTGGCCCCGCCGGGCAGTCGGGTCTGGACCTGGTGGGACTGGGGCTACGCCACCCAGTACTACGCCCGGCTCATGTCCTTTGCCGACGGCGCCCGGCACAGCGGGGAGTACCTCTTTCCCCTGGCCCTGGCCCTGACCACGCCGCACCCGCTCCAGGCCAGCCAGGCCATCGACTACGCCGCCCTGACCGGCTACACGCCGTGGGTCGAGTGGAATCGGCGCTCCGCCGCCGAGGTCGTGAACTTCCTGGGGTTCATCGCCGGCAACCGCTTTGCCCAGCGGCCGACGGCCAAGCAGTACCTGGTGGTGGCCTGGGAGAACCTGCGCATCGCCTACTGGATCAGCTATTACGGCTCCTGGGACGTAACGAAAGGCGACGGGGTGCACGGGTCCAGCCGGGAGATCGCCGGCCGGTTCTCGGTGGACGACGCCAGCGGCCTCCTGCTGCCCGAGGGGGGCACGCCCATCCCCCTGGCCTCAGTGGACGCGGTCGGGTCCAGCGGGCGCGTCAACCGCGTCTATCCCAACCAGTCCCGGGGCCATCTGGTGATCAACGACGAAATCCGGCAGGCCTTTTTCATGGATGACCTGATCTACCAGAGCATGATGGTCCAGCTGCTCCTGGCCAAGCCGGACGCCGCGGAGTTCCAGGGGGCGTTCCGCCTGGTCTACGAGGGGTTCCCCCTGGTGCGCATCTACGAGGTCCTTTAGGCGAGGCCCGCCAGGCGGGAAATCGGAGGGGGCCGGCTCAGCGCCGGCGCGGCCGGAAGCGGGAGGCCACGATCTCCTGGTCCTCTTCCCGGGCGGAGAGGGAGAGTTCCGGCGACCCGCCGAAGCAGACGAAGCGGCCGTCCTGCAGCTCCACCAGGCCGGCGGACAGGACCTTGGCGTAGGGCAGCTGCTCCCGCATCTCGTCGTGGCGGATGCGCTCCGGGAAAATGATGGGGATGGCCTGGCCCGAGAAGTCCTCGACGACAAGGTATTTCATGGACGACTCCTTGCTCCGAGAATAGAGGGCCGGGCCGGGGAAGGCAAGCCCGCGGCTACTGCCGGGCCGGGTTCTCCAGGTACCAGCGGTAGATCTCGCGGATTCCGTCCTCCAGCCCGATGCGCGGCCGCCAGCCCAGGGCAGTAAGCCGACTGGAGTCCAAAAGCTTGCGCGGGGTGCCGTCGGGCTTGCTCGCGTCGAATACCAACTCGCCGGAGAAGCCCACCACCTTCCGCACCAGTTCCGCCAGCTCGCGGATGGTCAGGTCGGACCCGCAGCCCACGTTGACAATCTCCCCCCCGCTGTAGTGCTCCATGAGGAAGAGGGCGGCCTCGGCCAGATCGTCCACGTGCAGGAACTCCCGGCGTGGGGACCCGGTGCCCCAGACCGTCACCGCCGGAGCCCCGGAGGCCTTGGCCTCGTGGAACTTGCGCAGGAGCGCGGGCAGCACGTGGGAGTTCTCCAGGTCGAAATTGTCGCCCGGGCCGTAGAGGTTGGCGGGCATGACCGCGATGGCGTCGAACCCGTGCTGGCGGCGGAAGGCCTGGCAGAGCTTGATGCCCGCGATCTTGGCCCCCGCGTACCATTCATTGGTGGGCTCCAGGGGGCCGGTGAGCAGGCAGTCCTCGCCTATTGGTTGCGGCGCGAGCTTGGGGTAGATACACGAGGAGCCCAGGAACAGGAACTTCTTGACCCCAATGCGCAGCGATGACTCGATGACGTGGTTCTGGATGGCTAGGTTCTTATAGATAAAATCTGCGGGATAGGTGTCGTTGGCATGGATGCCGCCAACCCTGGCCGCGGCCAGGAACACGTAGTCCGGCCGCTCGGCCGCGAACATCTCCCGCACAGCGGCCTGCTCCGTGAGGTCGCACTCGGCATGGGTGCGCTCCAGGAGATTGGAGAAACCGGCGCGGCCAAGGGCGCGCACGATGGCCGAGCCCACCAGGCCGCGGTGTCCGGCCACGTATATCTTGGCGTCTTTTTCCATGGTCAGCCTCCACAGCGTCTCGGGGCGCAACCTACCCGCTTTTCCGGCGGCTGGGAACCCCGCGGCACGGGGTGCACTAGCAACGGCCCGGGGATGGGCGTATAGAAACTCGGATGGCTACGCCCCAGGATCTGCTCCGGGCCGGCATCCCCCTGGCCCACCTCAAGATCGGGGAGTGCATCGTGAGCTCCCGGCCGCTCCTGGTGAGCACGGTGCTGGGCTCCTGCGTCTCGGTCTGCTTTCACCACCCGGCCACCCGGACCGGGGCCATCTTCCACGCCATGCTCCCCACCCAGGCCATGTCCCGGGAGGCGCAACCCAGTTGCAAGTTCGTGGACTCGGCCATGGAGCTCATCCTGGCCCGGCTGGGACGGCTGGGCATCCTGCAGCACGAGTTGGAGTGCAAGCTCTTCGGCGGGGCCTTCACCATCCAGCCCGAGCGCAAGGACGCCGTGCGCAATGTGGTGGACGTGGGCCGGAAGAACGTGGACGTGGCCAAGGCGGCCCTGGCCGACCTGGGGCTGCGGGCCCTGTGCGAGGATGTGCTCGGCCGCTTCGGCCGCAAGCTCTTTTTCGCCACCCACACCGGCGAGGTCTGGATGCGCCCGGTGTCCTGCTCCGCGCCGGCCGCCTCGGACTAAATCAGGATAACGGCCCGCGGGCCAGGAACCCGGGGTTGCGCAGGTCGGCCTTGTTGTAGGCCAGGGGTTTGCCGTCCCAGGTGAGCACTGCGCCGCCCGCGCCCTCCAGCACCGCCTGCCCCGCGGCGGTGTCCCACTCCATGGTGGGGTTCAGCCGGGGATAGAGGTGGGCCGAGCCCTCGGCCAGCTTGCAGAACTTGAACGCCGCGCCGTGCGGCACCAGCCGGGGGGCCTCCAGGCCGTCCAGGTATTTCTGCAGGTCCGGCGAGGGGTGGGAGCGGCTCACGATGACCACCGCCTCCCGGGGCGGCGCGGCCGCAGCGCGGATGGGCACCGGCTTGCCGTCGTCCAGGCGGAAGGCCCCCAGGCCGGGGCCGCCCAGGTAGGTGAGGCCGTACACCGGGGCGTGCACCACCCCCAGGATGGGCCGGGTGCCGGCCACGACGCCGATGTTCACCGTGAACTCGCCGTTGCGCTTCACGAACTCCTTGGTGCCGTCCAGGGGGTCCAGGAGCAGGTGGTGCGGCCAGCGGGCGCGCACCGCGGGATCGGGGTGGTCGCCCTCCTCGGAGACCAGGGGCACGTCCGGGAGCATCCGGGCCAGCTCGGCCTTGACCAGGGAGTGCGAGGCGCGGTCGGCCCGGGTCAGGGGGGAGTTGTCTGACTTGATCTCCACGTCGAAGTCCGTGGCGTAGACCGCCATGATCTCCCGGCCGGCGCGCTGGGCGAGCGCGGCCAGTTCTTGGGCCAGGTCCAGGTCGAAGGGGCGGGTCATGCCTTGTCTCCTGTTGCGCAGGTCTGTCCGAGCCGGATGCTGCGGCGCTCCTTGGCCTCGGCGTGGCGGCGTTCCTGGGCCTCGTCCTCCATGATGAGGCCGGGGACCCGGGTGGGCCGGCCGGCCCGGTCCAGGGCCACGTAGGTCAGGTAGGCCGAGGCCGCGTGGCGCACCTCGCCGGTGGTGATGTTCTCGGCCTCCACCCGCACGCCCACCTCCATGGAGGTGCTGCCCACGTAGTTGACGCTGGCGTACAGGAAGAGCAACTCGCCCACGTAGCAGGGTCCCAGGAAGTCCAGGCGGTCGATGGAGGCGGTCACCGCGTTGCCACGGCAGTGGCGCATGGCCACCACCCCGCCCGCGGTGTCGATGTGCTTCATGATCACGCCGCCGTGCACGTTGCCCATGGGGTTGGCGTCCTCGGGCAGCATCTGGTGGGCCATGACCACGGTGCTTTCGCTCACGCGTCTGTCAGGCATGGAGGCTCCTTGCGGGGCGCGTGCCCCGGGATGGGAATGGGGCGGCGGGGAGGGCTCCCCGCGCCGGTCACTCCGCGGTGACGACCAGGCCCTGCGGCGTGGACTTCACGACGGGCGGCTTGGCCGGCCGGCCGTCCGGCCCGGGCTTGGCGTAGTCCAGGACCAGGCGGACCTTGTCCGGATACGCGCCCACCCGGACCGCGGTCAGGGTGCCGCCGGACACCGGGATGGTGGCGGCCCCCCGGTAGGCGAAACGGCCGGCCATGTCCACCACGTAGCGGGCGGGGCCGGCCAGGGAGAACGAGGAGAAGCCCTCGATGGAGCCGCCCGCCACCACGGTGACCGTGGTGGATCCGGCAGTGACCGAGGCGGTGACTGCGGAAATGGTGCGCAGCCCCCCGGCTTCGGCCTTGGCTGCCGGAGCCGTGGGAGCCTCGGCCTTGGCCGCCGGGGCCGCAGGCT
>JAEXTU010000017.1 GCA_023453335.1 Pseudomonadota bacterium
CACCCCTCCGTCCGCCGCGGGCCGATGCCGCGGCATAATAATAGGAATACAGGGCCGGGACGGGGATGAATCGCATGGAAATTCCCTACCCTGGGAACCGGAGCGTGTCAAGGATGGACGTCCGAAACGCCTCATTCCACAAGGGTATCACAGGGGGGCGTCCGCAACCCGTTGCGGGCATTGGATTTCTCGACGTTGCGCCATCGGCAAACCAAGCGTATATACTGACGTTCCGGCGCGATTGAATCGTCGTCCAGTCCTGGCGGCGGTGGTGTAAGGGGGATTTCATGACGGCAATTCTCGGCATCCTCGTGGTGCTCGGCGCGGTGATCGGCGGCTTCCTGGCGGAAGGCGGCCACCTGGTCATCCTCTACCAGCCCATCGAGATGCTCATCATCTTCGGCGCGGCCCTGGGGGCGTTCCTCATCGCCTCGCCCATGAGTGTGGTTAAGGACGTGTTCAAGCACGTGCCGGGCGTCCTCACGGCCAAGGAGCCCGGCCGGCAGGACTACCTGGACATCCTAGGCGTGCTCTACTCCCTGTTCACCGAGGCCCGGCGGGGCGGCGCGGTGGCCATGGACAAGCACGTGTCCAAGCCCGACCAGAGCAACATCTTCGGGAAATACCCCTCGGTGCTCAAGCGCAAGGCGGTGTGCGCCTTCATCTGCGACAACCTGAAGATCGTGGTTTCGGGCAACGTGGAGCACCACTACCTGGAATCACTCATGGACTTCGACATCGCCTCGCGCACCCACCACGCCCTCATCCCCTCCCAGGGCGTGGCCAAGGTAGCCGACTCCCTGCCCGGCCTGGGCATCGTGGCCGCGGTGCTGGGCATCGTGATGACCATGGGCAAGCTCAACGAGCCGCCCGAGGTGCTGGGCCACTCCATCGGCGCGGCCCTGCTCGGCACCTTCCTGGGCGTGCTCATGTGCTACGGCTTCGTGGGCCCCATGGGCGCCAGCCTGGAGTACCAGGCCAAGACCAAGCAGGGCCAGCTCAAGGTGGCCAAGGCCGCCATCTCCGCCTACCTCATCGGCCTGGCCCCGATCCTGGCCGTGGAGGCCGGCCGCCGCGCCATTCCCGAGCACGTGCAGCCCAGCTTCGAGGATCTCGAGCAGGCCATGAAGAACGGCTAGGGCCATGGCAGGCGGCCGCAAGCTCATCATCTTCCGGGAGGCCGAGGAGCACGAGCACGCCCCGCACGGTGGGAGCTGGAAGGTGGCCTACGCGGACTTCGTGACCGCGCTCATGGCCCTGTTCCTGCTCCTGTGGCTGCTCATGGCCCTCAAGCCCCAGCAGAAGGAGAACCTGGCCGTGTTCTTCCAGAACCCCGAGGACACGGCCAAGGTCAAGACCGCGGTGCAGGGCTCGCCCACCGAGGTCAAGGCCAGCAAGTTCTCGGACGCGGCCAAGCTCTCCAACCTGAACCAGGTGCAACGCGAGGTGGCGCAGCGGCTCAAGGACTTCGCCACCAAGGACCCGGACTTGGCGCGCAAGGTCAGCGTGGCCGGCGAGAGCGAAGGCGTGCTCATGCAGGTGCCCAGCGCCATCCTCTTCGAGCCCAATTCCGTGAACCTGACCCCCCAGGCCAAGCGCATGCTCGGCGAGGTGGCCAAGATCATGGACGACTATGCGATGGAACTGAAGATACGGGGACACACCGATGACCGGGAGCAGGGGGGGGAACTCTTCCGTTCCACCTGGGAGCTCTCCGCGGCCCGCGCCGCCGCGGCCCTGCGTGAACTGGCCACGACCTACAAGGTGCCGGTGCGGCGCATGTCCGCCTCGGGCTTCGGCTCCACCCAACCCCTGGTGCCCAACAGCGACGAGGCGGGGCGGGCCAAGAACCGGCGCATCGAACTGCTCTTCACGCCGTCTCAGTAGGCGGCATGTCCTCGGCCTCGCCTCCGGGGCCGGCCTCTTTCTCCTTTTCCCACGCCGCGGCCACCACCTCGGCCAGCAGCCGGTCCATGCGCAGCCCGGGCCGTTGCGACTGGTTGGGGCTGCGCAGGTAGCGGTCCTTTTCGTCGCACCAGCGGGTGAGGTCGGCGATGCCGTAGCGCTCAACGTTGATCAGGGACAAGGCCTTGTCCCCGGCCTCGGGCACACCCTCGGCCTGGATGTGCATGCCCAAGTAGGTCTGGCGGCCCAGGTGCTGGATGGAGCGAGGCTCGCAGGCCAGGAACAGGCAGAGGGGATCGTCCAGCGCGTCGGAAGGCGGGGCCAGCTTGAGGTAGACCAGGGTGATGCTGCCCAGGGGCTCGTCCGGGACCTGGGAGCAGAGGCTGTGGTAGGTCAGGCCCAGGCCGGCCGCGGACAGGCTGTCCAGGTTCACCCAGCACAGGTGCCGGCCCAGTTGCAGGTGGGGCTTGCCCAGGTCCCGCACGTGCAGCCGGCCGGGCAAGGCGGCGCCCCAGAACCATGCCGCCAGTTCGATGACGTCGCAGTCCTCGATGTCCACCCGGAAGCCGGCAGCCTGGCTGGTCTCCACCACGTTCCCCCTCCCGGCCTCAGGGCCAGGTCGCCCGCTCTGCCGTGGGCAGGGCGTAATAGATTTCTATGCGCCGGTTGGCGGCGCGTTCCTCCGGCGTGCGGTCCGGCCCCAGGGGCCGGCTGTCCGCGAATCCGGCGGCGCTCATCCGGGCCGGCGGCACCGCGAACTGCTCGGCGATCTCGCCCAGCACCGCCGCGGCCCGCGCCGCGGAGAACACCCACTTGTCCTTGTAGGGCGAGGCCTGGGCCTCCTCGTCGTCGCTGTGCCCGCGGATCTCCAGCACCACGTCGTGCTTCTTGAGGAGCTCCGCGGCCTGGGTCAGGAGCGGGGCGGCCCCGGGCAGCAG
>JAEXTU010000044.1 GCA_023453335.1 Pseudomonadota bacterium
ATCTCGGCCTTGAGGGACGCCAGGTCGGCAGGGGAGGGGGCAGGCGCTGCGGCTTGAACCCCAGCGGAGGACCCGGGCGCGGCATGGACCATGGAGGTGGAAGAGGCCGGCGCGGCGGCGGAGCCAGCCGAGCCAGCGCGAGCCCCTGCTTCCGTTCCTGGCCTGCCAGGAACGGCAACGCCAGCAGGTGCAGCAACCCCCGGTTGCTGTGAAAGAGAAGAACCACCCTGCGCGGCGGCCGGCGAAGCTGCCGCCGCGCTTTCCATCTCGCCGGTGTCTGCCGGCTGCGAGAAATCCTCCATCGGAGGCAGATTCAGCGCCGGATGCCCAACCTTCTCCAGATAGGCGCGCAGTTCCCCTGCCTCGACCGCGACTGTCTCGTCCGCGACCTTGTCCAAGAGGTCCGCGGCCCCGGCCTCGGCGCAGCGCTTCTCCAGGTCGGCGCGCAGCAGCTCCTTGAGGTCCTTGGGCATCCACACCAGCCGCTGATGCCCGCCCTCGGCGAACAGGAACTTCCGCGAGGTCAGATACACCTTGCCGCAGCCCAGGAATCCCGGGGTCTGCGCCCCGCCGCCCACCGTCCCCGCCAGGGTCGAGAACTTCATGCCCGAGGGCGTGTTGCCCGCATGCTCGCGGTGCACCACCATGACCCCGTTGCACTCCGGCACGTAGGCCACGATGGCCTCGAAGCAGCCGCAGGAGGTCATGGGGCTGTCCATGATGGAGTACACGCACACCCGCTCCACGCTCTTGTGGCTCTGGGTGCGCACGTAGTCGTTCACCCCGCTCCACACCCCGCGCACCGCGTCCAGGCAGTGCCCCTTGGGCACCGGCTGGTTGGGGCCGGTGGCGTCGATCTCGTGCGCGGCCTTGCCGTCCAGCCAGGTGTAGGCCCCGCACAACCCCGCCCGCTCCGGGCTGATGACGCACACGTGGTTGGGCGCGAAGCTCTGGCAGAGCAGGCACGAATAGAACGTCTCCACCGCGTCGTCGGTCATGGACTCCAGGCGGCGGTTGCGCTCGTCGTAGACCTGGCGCGCGTGCTCCAGCCGCCGCCTGACCTCGGCCTCCTCGGTGATGAGGGTCACCTTCACCTTGTCCACGATGGCCGGGTATTCCGAGAGCAGCTTGGCGTGCAGGATCTTCCCGTAGTCGCCCAGCCTAAAGCCCTTGGCGTACGCCTGCCTGGAGATGCGGGTCCACACGATGTCTCGCTGCCCCATGTGCCACACGCCCTCGGCCTGGTTCAGGAAGTGGTGGATCTGCCGCTCCAGGATGGGCTCGAAGTCGGCCTGCATCTTGCGGCCGGCCACCTCCACCCAGATGCCCAGGGGCAGGGCCGTGCCCGGCGCGACCTGATCGATGTCCGGGCCGAGGACCTGTATGTCGTTGTCCTCAATGTCCTCGATCCCCACGCTGGTCAAAAACTCGAAGGCCGGGGTCTTGTTGCCCCCGAACTCGGCATGCACGTCGGGCTTGCGAATGACCTCGCCCTCGAAGGCCGCGCCGCAGGACACCGGCACCGGGATCTTGGTGATGCGCACCTTGCAGCCGCGCACCTCCAGGGCCTTCTCCACCATCCTGTCCAGGGGCACGTTCGACACCACGTGCTCGTAGGTGCACACCCCGGTGGGCAGCACCTGGGGGATGTCGGTGTCGGCGATGACCGGGAACCCGAAGTTCAGCGCGCCGGCCGCGGCCGCGTACTTCTGGGCGTCCACTTCGCCCAGGGCCAGCACGAAGGCGAAGACCCGGTCCTTGTTGTAGAGCAGGTTGGCCCGGCCGTCGCCCGGCCTGACCCCGCCGAAGGCCAGGGCCGCGCGGCAGGCGAAGCCCAGCGCGTAGATGAGCCCGGACACCTCCGGGCCGAAGGGCACCAGCCGGGTCTCCCAGCCCAGCTGCACGCCCGCGGAGGCCAGCTGCTCGGCGAAGCTCGCCCCTCCCGCGCCACTCTGGCCGCCGGCCATGAACACGTAGAGGTTCTTCTCCTGGAGTTCGCGGGCGATGCGCACCGCATCGTCCACGGTGGGGGCCGCGCCGGTGACGGCCGCAAATCCCGGGGCGGTGCCGTCCACGAACTCCACCCCGCGCTCGCGCATGATCACGTCCGAGGCCGCGCCCAGCCAGATGCCCTGTTTGGGGGCCGGGCCGTCCAGGCACTTCACCGCCTCCAGGGCCTCGCAGGCGAAGAGCGCGGCCACGCCCGCGTCCAGGGTCACCCCCAGGTAGGGCAGCCAGCAGTCCTCCGCAGGCAGGGGAGGGATGAGCCGGCCGGCCTCGTCCAGCACCTCGGCCAGGTCGGCCAGGGTGCGCACCGCCACGCCGGACAGGGAGTAGATGACCGGCAGGTAGTAGGCGGTCTCCGGGAACTCCACCGGGTGGTCCGGGCCGTGCGCGGCCACGGCCGCGGCGACCCGGGCCTTGGCCTCGGCCAGGTAGCGCACCGCGCCGCCGATGGCCGTGGAGCAGATGTGCTTAGACATTGAGCGCCCTCCGGTCCTTCATGTCGAAGAGCTTGCGTTCGGCCGCGCGGTCGATGCCCAGGCGTTTTCTTCGTGCGTTGATGAGCTCCAGCACCTTGGCCGCGGCCGCGGCGCCGTCGGCCGCGTGGTGGAAGCTGGCCCCGAACCGCTCGGCGCTCTCGGTGAAGAGCAGGTCCGTGACCCGGTCCGAGCCGCCCACATGGAAGGGCCGGCCCAGCACCACGTCAACGCCTGAGGCCACAAAGTAGCAGCCGATGGTCACCGCCTTCTCGCTCATCCACTCCGGGGCGCAGCCCACGGCCGGCAGCCTGGACAAATCGTCGCCCAGGCCGCCCTCGGCCACGATCTCGGCCGCGGCGCGCAGGATGCGGGAGTTGTCCACGCAAGAGCCCAGGTGCAGCACCGGGGGCATGCCCACGGCCTCGCACACCTCGCGCAGGCCCGGACCTGCGGCCTGCAAGGCCGCCTCGGGCAGGAGCAGGCCGTCCTTGGCCGAGGCCACGGCCGCGCATCCGGTCTTGAGCACCAGCACGTCGTTGGCCAACAGCTCCCGGGTCAGGGTCATGGTGTACTCGTCCATGCAGCCGCGCGGGTTGTTGCAGCCCACGATGCCGGCCACCCCGCGCACCCGGCCGGCCATGATGGCGTCGTTGAGCGGCCGGAACGAGGCCCGGAAGCTGCCGCCCAGCATGTACTTGATGGCCTCCACCGAGAACCCGGCCACCAAGGGGTTGGTCTCCCTGGGGATGGCCACCTTTTTCGGGTCGCGGCGGGGGAAGTTGGCGATGGCGGAAAAGAGCAGGTCCTTGGCGCTGGCCAGGGCGCGCCCCGGGTCGAAGGGCGCGTGGTCCGCGCCCACGGTGCGGGCGATCTCGCTGGTGGCGACGACTCTGGTGTGATAGGCCGCGGCCACCTCGGGCAGGCTGGGCATGACGCACTGCACGTCGGTGACCATGAGTTCCACGGCGCCGGTCACCAAAGCCAGCTCCTGCTGGAGCAGGCTGCCCGCCACCGGGATGCCGTGCCGCATGAGCACCTCGTTGGCCGTGCAGCAGATGCCGGCCAGGGTGAGGCCGGCCGCGCCCGCGGCGCGTGCCCGCGCGAGCACCTCGGGGTCGCGGGAGGCCAGGGCCAGCATCTCGGACAGGGCGGGCTCGTGCCCGTGCACCACCACGTTCACGGTGTCGGCCTTGAGCACGCCCAGGTTGGCCTGGCCGCGCACCGGCCGGGGCGTGCCGAACAGGATGTCCGAGCAGGCGGTGGCTATCTGGGAGCCGCCCCAGCCGTCGGCCAGGGCGGTGCGGAAGGCGTGGTCCAGGAGGCTCTCGGGGTCGTGGTCCACCCCCATGGTGGAGCGGTGCATGGCCTCCACCACCATGCGGTCCACGCCCATGGGCGCCACGGCCTGACGCTGCCAGACCCCGCGCCGGGCCGCCGGGGCCAGGGTGAGGGTCCTCAGGTGCTCCTCCTGGCTGGTGAACTCGGCCAGGAACAGCTCGGCCAGCTCCAGGGCCAGGGCCTGGGCGTCCTTCTCGTCGGTGTTCAGGCCCCAGTCCCGGGCGGCCCGGGTGAGGGCCTTGAGGTCCGCGATGCGGTAGTCGCCGCCCCGGCCCTCGCCCACCTTCTTGAGGAGCAGGGCCAGGTGCCGGCCGTGGTCCGAGTGGGCGGCCGCGCCGCCGGCCACCTCGCGCAGGAAGTTGCGGGCGGCCACGGTGTGGGCGTCCGCGCCGCAGACCCCGCGCGGGGCCTTGGCCGTGAGCCGGCAGGGACCCATGTGGCAGATGCGGCAGCAGGTGCCCTCGCTGCCGAAGGTGCAGCTCTTGGCCTGGTCCAGGGTCCGGTCGAAGCAGGTGGACACCCCGTCGGCCGCGGCCTTGTCCAGCAACTGCCGGGTGGCCGCGTCGCGGGCGCGGGGTCGGGTCGGTTCGGTCTTTTTCATGGCGTGTTCCGGGTCAGGAGTTGGGAGCAAGTATCCGGTCGAGGAAGCCGTCCACCGCGGCCGCCAGGGGGTTGTCCGCGGGCAGGGCGGCCAGCGCCGCGCCCGCGCGGTCCAGGGCGGCCAGGGCGGAGTCCTCGGGCAGTTCGAGAATCAGGTCGGCCCCCATCTGCCCGGCCAGGGCGCGGGCCGCCGGGGGCAGGGG
>JAEXTU010000063.1 GCA_023453335.1 Pseudomonadota bacterium
TTCCTGGACTGCTCCATCATGGACGTGAGCCGGGGCGGGCTGCGCATGTCCATCAACTCCGAGAAGCGCGGCATCCCCGCGCCCAACCTGGGCCAGGCCGTGGAGTTCCGCTCCTTCCTCTCGGCCAAGAACCGCTTCCTGGAGGGCCGCCAAGGCACGGTGGCCTGGTACAACCACGACCGCCGCGAGTTCGGCATCCGGTTCGACGAACCCCTGCCCGCGGAGCGCGTCGCGGCCGTCGCCCAGGAATGAGCGCGGCCGAAACCTGGCTCATCCGCCACGCCGAGAGCCGGTCCAACGCCGGCCTGCCCACCGCGACCCCGGGCGGCACGCCCCTGAGCGACCTGGGCCGCGAGCAGGCCCGGGCCTTTGCCGAGGCCTTTCCCCGCCGGCCCGATTGCATCGTGGTTTCGCCCTTCCTCCGTTCGCAACAGACCGCCGCCCCGCTCATCGCCCGCTTTCCCGACGTGGCCCAGGAGACCTGGCCGGTGCAGGAGTTCACCTACCTGGCCCCGGAGCAATGGAACGGCACCACGGCCCGGGAGCGCCACCCCGCCACCGACGCCTACTGGGAGCGGCTGGACCCGCACCGGGTGGACGGGGCGGGCGCGGAGAGCTTCGCCGGCCTGCTGGACCGCCTGGCCGGGGCGCTCGCGCGCATGGCCCGGCTGCCCGGCCTTACCGCGGTCTTCACCCACGGCAACGCCATGCGCGCCCTCCTCTGCCTGCTGCTGCTGGGCGCGGACGCGGCCCGCGCCGACCCGGCCCGGAGCATGGACCTCGCACGCAGCCTGCGGCATGGGCTGCCCATCGCCAACCTGGCGGCATTGCGGGTGGATTTCACGACCGGCGCGCCCCGCCTCTCAGGTTTTCCCCTGGACCGCCGATAAGCCGGTTTGAAGGGCTTCCAGCCACTGGGAATTGCACCCCATCAGATTTTATGCCATTGTTTAAAATTGTCGGGGGGTATCTCCGGCAAGCACGAGGCGAGTGGGGCATGGCCAAGCAGGACAAGCAGGACAAGCAACCGCTGGACTTCCGCATCGGCGAGAAGGTGCTGGTGGACGTGGAGGGCACGGGCAAGCGCTTCTGGACCGAGGCCTTCGGCCGCATCCACGCGGACTTCATCCTGCTGCGCCACCCCATGAACGTGGCCTTCAAGGACGTGCTCAACAAGGACCAGCCCATCACCGCCCGCTACATGGACAGCGAGGGCTCCATCTTCGGGTTCAAGTCCACGGTGGTGGGCACCATCGCCAAGCCCTCGCCCATCCTGGTCATCACCCATCCCTTCAGCATCGAGACCGTGAACCTGCGCCGGCACGACCGGGTGCAGTGCTTCCTGCCCTCCACCCTGTTCCACGAGGGCGAGGAGATGACCGGCTACATCGTGAACCTCTCCGTGGGCGGGGCCAAGTTCATCTGGCCCCTGAAGGACGGCATCGCCCCGGAATTCCCCAAGGACGCCGAGGCCTTCTGCCAGTTCCGCATGCCCGGGGCCGAGGGCGAGCTCTACGCCCGCAGCGTCATCAAGGCCACCACCCTGGACGGGAACAAGTGCATCATCGGCGTCAAGTTCGAGGAACTGGAGCCGGAGAACAAGACCCTCATCACCGACTACGTGCAGCTCGCCCTGGAATTCATGGCCAGTTAGCCCGCCTTCCCGAAAGTCATTGCCCTCTTCCCCCCTCGTGTATATATTTTGAGATGTCAGTGCCCCTTTGGTTGCTGAACTAAAACAGGGCGGTGCCGCCATGCAGGATGAACTCATAAAGCAGGAAGAACAGTTCGAGCCCATCTTCGTGGCTCGCCAGCCCATATTCGACCGCGACCAGAACATCTGGGGCTACGAGCTCCTCTTCCGACACAGCGGCACGGCCGGCACCGCCAAGGTCACCGACCCCGACGTGGCCACCGCCAAGGTCATCGCCGACGGCTTCACCCTGGCCCTCACCGGCATGCCCCCGGGCCGCCGCACCCTCATCAACTTCCCCCAGAACCTCATCCTGCGCGGCACGGCCTACGCCCTGCCCAAGGACATCTGCGTGGTGGAGATCCTGGAGACGGTGCAGGCCACCCCGGAGATCGTGGACGCCTGCAAGAAGATCAAGGAGTCCGGGTACATCCTGGCCCTGGACGACTTCGTGGGGCAGGCCGGGTTCGAGGAAATCCTGAAGATCGCGGACATCGTGAAGGTGGAGATCCTGGGCCAGCCCACCCCCCACATCATCAAGATATCCCAGGCCCTCAAGAAGAGCGGGGTGAAGCTCCTGGCCGAGAAGATCGAGGACCAGAAGGCCTTCCAGCTCACCAAGTCCCTGGGCTACGAGTACTTCCAGGGCTACTACTTCTCCAAGCCGGAGATCATCCCCGGCCGCAAGATCTCCGCCAGCCAGATCTCCAAGATGCGCCTGTTGCAGGCCCTGACCAAGGAGGACGCCGAGACCAAGGAGCTGGCCAAGATCATCGAGGGCGACCTGTCGCTCTCCTACCGCATCCTGCGCTTCATGAACTCGGCGGCCTTCGGCCTGGCCAAGAAGCTCACCAGCGTGGAGCAGGCCGTGTCCCTGCTCGGCCGCCGGCCCCTCAAGCAGTGGATCATGGTGGTCTCCCTCTCGGACCTGGCCCCCACCCCCCGGGCCGAGGAGCTCTCCTTCCAGTCCATCCAGCGGGGCCGGTTCCTGGAGACCCTGGTGGCGGCCATGCCCAAGCCCATGATGCCCAAGGACACCGCCTTCCTCCTGGGCCTGTTCTCCAAGCTGGACGCCCTGCTCAACCAGCCCATGGAGCAGATCCTGGGCGATCTGCCCCTGGAGGACGACATCAAGTCCGCCCTGGTGGGCCAGCAGAACCCCGCCAGCTACCTCCTCGACTTCCTGGAGTCCGTGGAGGCCGGGGCCTGGGACGCCACCACCGAGGCCCTGGCCACCTACGGGGTGAACCAGGCAGACGCCGCGGTGCTCTACGCCAAGTCCACCTCCTGGACCCAGAAGATCCTGGGCCAGTCCAAGGAGGGCGAGGCCGCGGCCTGAGCAGCGGGTTCCCTCCTGAATCAACAGGGAAGGCCCCTTGCGGCCTTCCTTTTTTTTGGCGTTCTCCCCACTTTGCCAAGGCATAGACAATAGATATTGCATATACATTCAATATGGCGGTATGCTGTCCCCATCCCCTGCCGCCGGCCAGGGGAGCGCCCGCCACGCGCGCCATGCCCGAAACCAGCGCCGGCCTTCCCCAACCGGAGTCGCCGATGCCCGGCTGTTCCAAACTGTCCCAAGCCCTGTCCCGGACCCTGAGCCTGGCCCTGGGCCTGGCCCTGGCCGGCCTGTTCCCGGTCGAGTCCCGGGCCGCCGCGTTCTGGCCCGAGGTGCTCATCCTGGCCTCCTACCACCAGGGCGATGTGTGGTCGGACCGGGAGATCGACGGGGTCACGTCCAGGCTGCAACGCGCCTATCCGGAGCGGACTCCCTCCATCGAATACCTGGACGCCAAGCGTTTTTCCGGCCCGGAATATTTCGCAGCTGTACAGCAGTACCTATCCGCCAAATACCGGCACAGCCTTCCCGACCTGGTCATCACCCTGGACAACGCCGCCCTGGACTTCCTGATCGATGCCAGGAAGGAACTCTTTCCAGGGGTGCCCGTGGTCTTCGCCGGAGTGAACGGCTACTCGCCGGCGATGCTGGCCGGGCAGACCGGCATAACCGGGGTGGCCGAGACCCAGGATATGACCGGCTCCGTGGAGCTCGCCCTCGCGCTTTTCCCCAAGACCCGCCAGATCCTGTTCATCGCCGACGCCACGGATACCGGGCAAGCGGCGCTCAAGGAGGCCGAGGCCGCCACCAACGGGCTGCGAGACCGGGTGGATATCCGCTTCACCCCGCCGCTCAGCATGCCCGGGCTGGAAGCCATGCTGCACGGCCTGCCCCCGGATGCGGTTGCGGTCATCCTCACCTTTGTCACGGACAGTTCGGGCCAGGTGTTCGTCCGCGAAGAGGCCAACCGGCGAATCTGCGCAGCCAGTTCAGTGCCCGTGCTCGACATGCATGAGGCCACCCTGGGCTATGGATCCCTCGGCGGGTTGTTGCTCACCGGCCAGGACCACGGCCGCCAGGCCGCGGAAATCGCCCTGCGGGTGCTGGGCGGGGAAGACCCCGGCGCCATCCCGGTGGAGGCCAGCACCTCCCGGCTCCTGTTCGACCACCGGGTGCTGCGGCGCTTCGCCGTGGACGAGGGACGGCTGCCCCCGGGCAGCACCGTGCTGTTCAGGCCGGAAACCATATTCACCGAGTACCGCGCCCAGATGCTCGCGGGCCTCGCGGCCCTGGCCTGCCTCGCCCTGCTCTCCCTGGTCCTGGCCGTGGCCGCGGCCCGCCTGCGCCGCAGCCGCGCCGCGCTGACCCAGAGCACCGCCAAGTTCCGCGGGGTGTTCGAGCGCTCGCCGGTGGGCATGCTGCTCTATGACGCCGCCGGCCGGATCCTGCAGGCCAACGCCCGGACCGCGGAGATATTCGGCGCGCCGTCGCCGGAGAGCTATGTCGGCGTCCACCTCCCGGAACGGCTGCCGGACGGGCCCTTCAAGGACTGCCTGCTGCGGACCCTGGCCGGGGAGGACTCGGTATACGCCGGCTGGTACCAGGCCGTGGTCGGCAGCCGGAAGGTCTACCTGGGCCTGCGCAACGTGCGGCTGGCCCCCGATCTCTACCTGGCCCTGTTCGAGGACATGACCGCGCAACGCATGGCCGAGGAGGCCCTGCGCAAGAGCGAGCAGGACTACCGGGACCTGTTCGAGAAGTCGCCGGTGGGCATCTTCCTGACCGACTCGGCCGGCCGGGCGCATCACGTGAACCCGGAGATGGCCAGGATTCTCGGGGCCGAGTCCCCGGAGGACGCCGTGGCCCGCTACCCGGACCTGTCCTCCACCCTCTATGTGGACCCGGAGCGCCGCCGGGAGTTCCTCCGCCTGCTGCGGGAGCAGGGGATGGTGGAGAACTTCGAGTACGAGGCCAACCACACCCGGGGCAGCCGCATCTGGCTGAGCATGAACGCCCGCATCCGGGAGGAGCTCCCCGGCGGGGTCCTGCTCATCGATGGGTTCACCACGGACATCACCACGCGAAAGATGGCGGAACTGAGCCTGCGCGAGAGCGAATTCTTCCTGAGGCAGACCCAGCACATCGCCCGTCTGGGCGGCTGGAAGACCAGCCTGAACACCGACTACCTGTTCTGGACCGACGAGATCAACGAGATCGTCGAGATGCCGTCGGACTACAAGCCCGGCATGGCCGAGGGCATGCGGTTCTACGTCCCGGAATACCAGCCCCGCATCACGCAGATGCTGGCCGAGGTCATGGAGGACGGCAATCCCAGGAGCATCGAGTGCGAACTCGTCACCGGCCGCAACCGCCGCATCTGGGGAGAACTGCGCGCGGTGGCCAGGTCGGAGAGCGGGGGAAAGCCCGTGGTGGTCGGGACCCTGCAGGACATCACTGAGCGCAAGCAGGTCGAGAGCGCCCTCACCTTCCTGGTGTCCGGGGGAGGGGAGGAATTCTTCCAGTCCCTGGCCCGGTTCCTGGCCGAGACCCTGGACATGGACTACATCTGCATCGACCAGCTGGGGGGCGACCAGCTCAGCGCCACCACCCTGGCCGTGTATTACGACGGCAGGTTCGAGGACAACCTCACCTACGCGCTCAAGGACACGCCCTGCGGCCAGGTGGTGCAGGACAAGGTGTGCGTGTTCGCCGCGGGGGTGAGCCGCCGGTTCCCCGCCGACGCGGCGCTCCAGGACATGGCCGCGGAGAGCTATGTGGGCACCGTGCTCTGGAGTTCCGGGGAGCGGCCCATCGGCCTCATCGCGGCCATCGGCCGCAAGCCCCTGGAGAACCCCGCCCTGGCCGAGTCCATCGTCCGGCTGGCCGGGGTGCGCGCCTCCGGGGAACTGGAGCGCCGCCAGGCCGAGGCCGCGCTCTTCCGGGCCAAGGAGGCGGCCGAGGCTGCCAGCCGGAGCAAGAGCGAGTTTCTGGCCACCATGAGCCACGAGATCCGCACTCCGCTGAACGGGGTGCTGGGCATGCTCCAACTGGCCATGACCACCGACCTCGACCCGGAGCAGCAGGAGTACGTGGCCACGGCCATGGCCTCAAGCCGCAGCCTGCTCCGGGTCCTCTCCGACATCCTGGACATCTCCCGCATCGAGGCGGGAGCCCTGCGCATCGTGGCCGAGGACTTCCTCCCGGAGGAGGTGTTCGACCCCATCGCCCAGGCCTTCCGGGAACAGGCCCGGGCCAAGGGCCTGGCGTTCGAATGCGCCGTGGACCCGCAGCTGCCCGCGGCCCTGCGCGGCGACGCGGGCCGCATCCGCCAGGTGGCCTACAACCTGGTGGGCAACGCGCTCAAGTACACCCGCTCCGGCGAGGTGCGCCTGGAGGCCTATTCCCTGCTCGCCGGCGACTACCCCGGCGCGACGCGGCTGCACCTGGCGGTGTCCGACACCGGCATCGGCGTGGCCCCGGACAAGCTGGCCCGCATCTTCGAGCCCTTCACCCAGGTGGACGGATCCTCCACCCGCCAATACGGCGGCACCGGCCTGGGCCTGACCATCGTCAAGCGCCTGGTGGCGCTCATGGGCGGCGAGTTCACCTTCTGCAGCGAGCCCGGGGAGGGCACCGAGGTCCACGTCAGCCTGCCGCTGGGCCTGGCCGCGGCCCAGCTCCCGCGCCCGGACCGGGCCGCGGCCGTGGCGCGGCCCGCCATCGCCAGGCCCCTGCACGTGCTCCTGGCCGAGGACGACCCGGTGAACCTGACCACGGTCTCCCACATGCTGGCCAAGTCCGGGCACACCGTGCACAGCGCCAGGAACGGGACCGAGGCCCTGCTCCGGCTGCAGGAGCAGGCCGTGGACTGCGTGCTCATGGACATCCAGATGCCGGAGATGGACGGGGTGGAGGCCGCCCGCCGCATCCGCGCCGGCGAGGCCGGCGAGGCCGCCCGCCGGGCGCCCATCGTCGCCCTCACCGCCCACGCCATGAAGGGCGACCGCGAGCAGTTCCTGGCCCTGGGCATGGACGGCTACATCGCCAAGCCCGTGGACATGGCGGAGTTGGAAAAGGTCCTGGCCCAGCTCTGCGGCAACCGGACCTGAAGCGCGCCGGGCTTTGCGGGGATGCGGTTTTCGTATCCCTGCAAAAAAATTGCGTTGCCCCCCTTGCCAGCCCGCTCCCCGGGATTATTTTCCGACCGGCCTGGGCAGCCGGGATTGGGGTCTTCCCATTCCGGCGCGTATGTGCTAGTCGCCCTTGCCGTTAGCACTCACCGGCGGAGAGTGCTAACATGACCGTCACAACTACCACCTTCGATGGAGGAACATCATGAAGCTCAAACCGTTGAACGATCGCGTGCTGGTGAAGCGCCTGGAGTCCGAAGAGAAGACCGCGGGCGGCATCATCATCCCCGACACCGCCAAGGAAAAGCCCATGCGCGGCCAGGTGGTTGCGGCCGGCCCCGGCAAGACCGACGAGGACGGCAAGCACATCAAGATGGGCGTGAAGAAGGGCGATGTCGTGCTCTTCAACAAGTACGCCGGCACCGAAGTGAAGATCGACGGCGTGGAACACCTCATGATGCGCGAGGACGACATCCTCGCCATCATCGAAGACTAGTCACCCCGACCCCCTAGACCACAAGGAGAACATCCATGTCTGCCAAAGAGATTCTCTTCGACGCCAAGGCCCGCGAGAAGCTGAAAAAGGGTGTGGACACCCTGGCCAACGCCGTGAAGGTCACCCTGGGCCCCAAGGGCCGCAACGTGGTCATCGAGAAGAGCTTCGGCTCCCCGATCATCACCAAGGACGGCGTGACCGTGGCCAAGGAGGTCGAGGTCGCGGACAAGTTCGAGAACATGGGCGCCCAGATGGTCAAGGAAGTGGCGTCCAAGACCTCCGACGTGGCCGGCGACGGCACCACCACCGCCACCATCCTGGCCCAGGCCATCTTCGGCGAGGGCATCAAGCTGGTGGCCGCGGGCCGCACCCCCATGGCCATCAAGCGCGGCATCGACAAGGCCGTGGAAGTGATCATCGAGGCCCTGGGCAAGCTGGCCAAGCCCACCCGGGACCAGAAGGAGATCGCCCAGGTGGGCACCATCTCCGCCAACAACGACGCCACCATCGGCAACATCATCGCCGAGGCCATGAACAAGGTCGGCCGCGACGGCGTCATCACCGTGGAGGAGGCCAAGGGCCTGGAGACCACCCTGGACGTGGTCGAGGGCATGCAGTTCGACCGCGGCTACCTCTCCCCCTACTTCGTGACCGATCCCGAGAAGATGGAGTGCGCCCTTGAGGAGCCCCTGATTCTCATCAACGAGAAGAAGATCTCCACCATGAAGGACATGCTCCCGGTGCTGGAGCAGGTCGCCCGCATGTCCAAGCCCCTGGTGATCATCGCCGAGGACGTGGACGGCGAGGCCCTGGCCACCCTGGTGGTGAACAAGCTGCGCGGCACCCTGCAGGTCTGCGCGGTGAAGGCCCCCGGCTTCGGCGACCGCCGCAAGGAGATGCTCAAAGACATCGCCATCCTGACCGGCGGCCAGGTGGTGTCCGAGGACCTGGGCCTCAAGCTCGAGAACGTGTCCCTGAACGACCTGGGCAGCGCCAAGCGCGTGGTCATCGACAAGGAGAACACCACCATCGTCGACGGCGCGGGCAAGGCCGAGGAGATCAAGGGCCGCGTGACCCAGATCCGCCGCCAGTCCGAGGAGACCACCTCGGACTACGACCGCGAGAAGCTGCAGGAGCGCCTGGCCAAGCTGGTGGGCGGCGTGGCCGTCATCAATGTCGGCGCCGCCACCGAGACCGAGATGAAGGAGAAGAAGGCCCGCGTGGAAGACGCGCTCAACGCCACCCGCGCGGCCGTGGAAGAGGGCATCGTGCCCGGCGGCGGCGTGGCCCTGGTGCGCTGCTCCGCGGCCCTGTCCAAGGTCAAGCCCGCCGACGACGACGAGGCCGCCGGCGTGGAGATCATCCGCCGCGCCATCGAGGAGCCCCTGCGCATGATCGCCTCCAACGCCGGGATGGAAGGCTCCATCGTGGTGGAGAAGGTGAAGGACGGCAAGGCCAACATCGGCTTCAACGCGGCCACCAACGAGTACGAGGACCTGGTCAAGGCCGGCGTCATCGACCCCAAGAAGGTGACCCGCATCGCCCTGCAGAACGCCTCCTCCGTGGCCGGCCTGCTGCTCACCACCGAGTGCGCCATCGCCGAGAAGCCCGAGCCCAAGAAGGACATGCCCCCGATGCCCGGCGGCGGCATGGGCGGGATGTACTAGTCCCAGCCTGATTGAGCTGAAATGAAGAGGCCGGGCCCCGTGGGGGGCGGGGGGGTTTTTGGGG
>JAEXTU010000072.1 GCA_023453335.1 Pseudomonadota bacterium
CGCCTACATGGGCATCGACGTGGGCTCCATCTCCACCAACCTGGCGGTGGTGGACCCTGCGGGCCGGCTGCTGGCCAAGCGCTACCTGCGCACCGCCTCCCGGCCCATCGAGGCGGTCAAGGAGGGCCTGGCCGGCATCGGGGCCGAGCTGGGGGGCCGGGTGCGCATCTGCGGGGTGGGCACCACCGGCTCGGGCCGCTACATGACCGCGGACTTCTTCGGCGCGGACGTGGTGAAGAACGAGATCACCGCCCAGGCCCGGGCCGCGGCCTTCATCGACCCCACCGTGGACACCATCTTCGAGATCGGCGGCCAGGACTCCAAGTTCGTGAGCCTGGAGAACGGGGTGATCCGGGACTTCGAGATGAACAAGGCCTGCGCCGCGGGCACCGGCTCCTTCCTGGAGGAGCAGGCCGAGAAGCTGGGGGTGGCCATCAAGGACGAGTTCGCCGCCCGCGCCCTGGCCGCCCCCGCGCCCTGCCGCCTGGGCGAGCGCTGCACCGTGTTCATGGAGAACTCGCTCCTGGCCGGGCTCACCGCCGGGGCCCGGATGGACGACCTCCTGGCCGGCCTGGCCTACTCCATCGTGGAGAACTACCTGCACCGGGTGGCGGGGGGCCGCCGCATCGGGCAGAACATCTTCTTTCAGGGCGGCACCGCCTTCAACAAGGCGGTGGTGGCGGCCTTCGAGAAGCACCTGGGCCGCACCGTGACCGTGCCCCCCAACCACGACGTGACCGGGGCCATCGGCATGGCCCTCATCGCCCGCGACCATATGGCCGCCCCTCCCGGGGCGCAGGCCCGCGCCCCCCGCTCCACCCGCTTCAAGGGCTTCGACGCCGCGCGCCTGGCCTACGCCCAGGAGTCCTTTGCCTGCCACGGCTGCGAGAACCGCTGCGAGATCAACAAGCTCACCATCGCGGGCGAGGCCGGCCACCTGTTCTACGGCGGCCGCTGCGAGAAATACGAGCAGGACCGCAAGGCCCGCAAGGGGGCGCGGCAGTCCCTGCCCGACCTCTTCGCCTTCCGCGCCGCGGCCCTGCGCGCGGCGCACGAGGAGCGGGCCGCGGCCTTCAGCCGCGAGAGAGGGGCCGGCCGTCCCGCCCGGCGGGGGGCCATGGGTTTGCCCCTGGTCTTTTTCCAGCACGACCTGTTGCCCTTCTTCAGCACGCTCCTGTGGGAGCTGGGCTTCGAGGTGCGGCTCTCCCCGGCCACCGGCCGGCGCATCGTGGAGCTGGGGGTGGAGCGCACCCTGGCCGACACCTGCTTCCCGGTGAAGGCCGCCCTGGGCCACGTGCGCTGGCTCCTGCAAGGACACCGGGAGGACGGGCGCGGGGAGGACGGGCCGGGGGTCCCGGTGTTCCTGCCCAGCCTGGTGGACCTGGCCGGGCCGGGTGAGCCCTTCGCCTCCTCCCTGGCCTGCCCCCTGACCCAGAGCTTCCCCTACCAGGCCCGGGTGGCCTTCCCCGGCGCGGCCATCCTGGCCCCGGCCCTGAACCGCCGCCTGGGGCAGAGGGCCCTGGCCGCGGCCCTGGCCGAGTCCCTGGCCGCCTACGGGGTGGGCAAGGGCGAGTGCCTGGCCGCCCTGGACCGGGCCGAGGCCGCCCAGGCCGGCTTCGCCCGCGCGCTGCAGGACCGGGGCCGGGAGGTGCTGGCCGGGCTCGACCGCCGGGCATTGGTGGTGCTGGGCCGCTCCTACAACGCCTTCGACCCCGGCCTGAACCTGGACCTGCCGCGCAAGGCCGCGGCCCTGGGCGCGCTGGCCATCCCCGCGGACCTGCTGCCCCTGCCCGACGTGTCCCGGGACTGGGGGGGCATGTACTGGCGCTCGGGCCAGCGCATGCTGGCCGCGGCTCGGGCGGTGCGGGAGCACCCGCTGCTCTATCCCCTGGGCATCGGCAGCTTCTCCTGCGGCCCGGACGCCTTCATCCACAAGTTCCTGGACCGGGAGCTGGCCGGCCTGCCCAGCCTGTTCCTGGAGATCGACGAGCACAGCGCCGACGCCGGGGCCATCACCCGCCTGGAGGCCTTCCTGGACAGCGTGGACGGCCAGATCGCGGCCACCGCCCCGCGGCCCGCCCCCGCTGCGGCCCACGGCCTGGCGGACAGGCCGGCGGCGCGGCGCGGCCCCCGCTATGGCGGCAACGGCCGGCGCACCGTGTACCTGCCCCGCATGGCCGCCCACGCCTGGGGCCTGGAGGCGGCCTTCCGCGCCTGCGGGGCCGAGGCCGAGGCCCTGCCCTACACCGACGCCGCGGCGGTGGCCCTGGCCCGGCCCTTCATCTCGGGCAAGGAGTGCTACCCCTTTGCCGTGACCTCCGGGGACATGCTGGCCAAGGTCGCCGAGCCCGGGTTCGCCCCCGGCCGCTCCGCCTTCTTCATGCCCTCGGGCACCGGCCCCTGCCGCTTCGGGCAGTACAACCTGGCCCAGCGCCTGGTGCTGGACGCGGCCGGCTACCCCGACGTGCCCATCTTCGCCCCGGAGCAGAGCGAGAAGCTCTACGCCGACCTGGGCCTGGTGGGGCGGGATTTTCCGCGCCGCTCCTGGGTGGGGGTGGTGGCCTTCGACCTGCTCGTCAAGTGCCTGCACGAGCGCCGGCCCGCGGCCAAGGACCCGGCCGCGGCCCAGGCCGCCTATGACCGGGCCGCGCAGCGGCTGCGCGCCGCGCTCCTGGAAAAGGACCCCGAGGCCGCGGCCGCCCGGGTGCTGGCCGAGGCCCGGGAGGACTTCGCCGGGGTGGCGGGCAACGGCTCCCCCCGGCCGCGCATCGGCATCGTGGGCGAGATCTTCGTGCGCTCCAACCGCTTCTCCAACGAGGACCTGGTCACGCGCATCGAGACCCTGGGCGGCGAGGCGTGGCTCGCGCCCATCGACGAGTGGATCTACTACGTGAACGCCATGTCCGCGCGGCAGGCGCGGCGCGAGGGCAAGGTGCGGGACCTGCTCAAGGTGGCCCTCGCCGGCCGGGTGCAGCGGGCCATCGCCCACCGGCTGGAGCGGGTGTTCGCGGGGTTCCTGAAAAGCATCCACGACCCGGACACCGCGGCCATCCTCCGGAACGCCGCGCCCTGGCTGCACGACTCCTTCCAGGGCGAGGCGGTGCTCTCGGTGGGCAAGGCCGTGGACATGGCCCGGCGCGGGGTGGCCGGCATCGTGAGCGCCATGCCCTTCGGCTGCATGCCGGGCACGGTGGTGGGCTCGCTGTTGCGCGACGTGGGAAGCCGGCACCGCATCCCGGTGGTCAGCCTGGCCTTCGACGGCACGGACTCGCCGGCCAACCGGCTGCACTTGGCCGCCTTCATGGAGCAGGCGAGGGAGCTGGCCGCGGCGCGGGGCTAGGCCACGGCCAGGACGTGGCCCACGTAGTCGGCGAGCTTGGCGCGGTCGGGCTTGGCCAGGGAGGTGAACTGCACCCCCAGGCAGAGGCGGCCGGCCTGCTCCTTCGCGTAGCGCACCAGGCCGGGCAGGAAGAGTTCGTCCAGCAGGTCGAAGAGGCGCAGGCCCAGGGCCAGGGTGGTTCCCGGGGCCAGGCGCCGGTCCGCGTCCGGGCTGCCGGGCGCGAGGACCAGGCGGCAGCCCTCCTCGGACAGGTTGGCGATGAGGGCCTTGCGTTCCCCGCCCTCGGCCGCGATGCGCGCGGGCAAAAAGCAGTTCACCCGCTCCCGGCGGCGCAGGTTGAGCGCGCCCATGGAGTCGGGGAAGTCCAGGGCCAGGAGCGGCACGGGCTGGGCCGCGATCCCGGCCACCCGGGTGGTGAACCCGCAGCAGTTGTAGTCCGGGTGCAGGAAGCGCACGGTGACCGCGGCCTGCGGCGTGAGCACCTGCCGGGCCTGGGGATGCTCGGGCAGGGTGGCCAGGACGTACTGCCGCTCGCACGCGCCCACGAACTGGGCGGGCAGGGTGAGGTCGCCGGCCTGGGGGGAGAGGGTGAGCTGCGCCCCGGGCAGGATGTCCAGGCGGCAGCCGGCCAGGCGCTGGTAGCTGGCCGTGCCGGCTTTCCGGCCGGGCGTCTCCCCGGCGGAGGCCGCCGGGTCCGGTGCGTGCCCTGCGCCGCCCCGCGGCCCGCCGCCGCCTGTCCCCTCCATCTCGGCCATGATGTCCCCCTCGAACGCCTTGCGCGGAATGGACAGTTTATATCCGGTCCGGGCCGGGGCGGGATATAGGGGAATCTCCCGACCTTCCGGGAAATTCCCACAATTCCATGGGGGATTGTTGCGCAGGGGCGGGGGGGCTGCCCGCCCCAGCGCGGCGGCGACATGTAGTTGATCTTCACCACGTTG
>JAEXTU010000079.1 GCA_023453335.1 Pseudomonadota bacterium
TTTCTGCACTCTTCCGCCCCTGCCCCCCTTGCCACCCGCCACCTGCCGGGTATTATGCCTCCCATATGGAGACCCGCATGCCCGACGCCCCCTGGCACGCTTTGGATTCGGCCGCGGCCCTGGCCGCCCTGGACGTGGACCCCGCCCGCGGCCTGTCCCCGGACGAGGCCCGCCGCCGCCTGGATACCCACGGCCCCAACGAGCTCACCCACGAGGAGAAGGCCTCGGCCCTGGCCATGTTCCTGGGCCAGTTCAAGAACATCCTCATCCTCATCCTGCTGGTGGCCGTGGTGCTCTCGGCCCTGGTGGGCGAGGTGGTGGACGCGGCCATCATCCTGGTCATCGTGGTGTTCTGCGCGGTGCTGGGCTTCGTGCAGGAGTTCCGGGCGGAAAAGGCCCTGGAGGCCCTCAAGGACATGCTCTCCCCCACCATGACCGTGCTGCGCGGCGGGGCGGAGGAGGAGATACCCTCCGCGGACATCGTGCCCGGCGACATCCTGCTCCTGGAGGCCGGGGACCGCATCCCGGCCGACGCCCGGGTCTTCGAGTCCCACTCCCTGCGCTGCGACGAGGCCCCGCTCACCGGCGAGTCCGTTCCCGTGGGCAAGAACCCGGCCCCGCTGCCCCCGGAACTCCCCACCGGCGACCGCAAGAACATGGTCTTCACCGGGGCCACCGTGACCTACGGCCGGGGCAAGGCCGCGGTCACCGCCACCGGCATGGAGACCGCCTTCGGCCAGATCGCCAAGGAGGTCTCGGCGGTGCAGGCCGAGAAGACCCCCCTGGAGAAGCGCACCGAGGAGATCGGCAAGTGGCTGGGCATCATCGCCCTGGGCATCTGCTTCCTGGTGGCCGGGGTCAGCGTGGTGCGCGAATATTTCTCGGGCCGGCTGGACCTCACGTTCACCATCGAGGTGGTGATGTTCGCCATCGCCCTGGCCGTGGCCGCGGTGCCCGAGGCCCTGGCCGCCATCGTCACCGGGGCCCTGGCCATCGGCATGCGCCAGATGGCCAAGCGCAACGCCCTGGTGCGCAAGATGCCCGCGGTGGAAACCCTGGGCTGCACCACGGTCATCTGCTCGGACAAGACCGGGACCCTGACCAAGGGTGAGATGACCGTGCGCCGCATCTACGTCTGGGACCAGGCCGTGGATGTCGCCGGCGCGGGCTACGCGCCCGCGGGCGAGGTGGGGGCCGACGCGCCCCAGCCCGAGGCCCTGGAGGCCCTGTGCCTGGCCGGAATGCTGTGCAACGACGCGGACCTGGTGCAGACCGAGGGCCGCTGGGCCATCAAGGGCGACCCCACCGAGGCCGCCCTGGTGGTCGCGGCCAAGAAGGCCGGCCTGCCCAAGGCCAAGACCCGCACCGAGCACCCCCGCGAGGAGGAGTTCCCCTTCTCCTCGGAGCGCAAGCGCATGACCACGGTCAACCGCCTGCCCGACGGCCGGCGCATGGCCTTCATGAAGGGCGCACCGGAGACGGTGCTGGAGCGCTGCGCCGGCGTCCTGGACAACGGCGCGGTCCGGCCCTTGGCCGAGGCCGACCGCCGGCGCATCCTGGCGGTGAACGAGGAGATGGCCGGGGACGCCCTGCGCGTGCTGGGCCTGGCCCAGCGGGAGCTGCCCCCGAACACGGCCTGCACCGAGGAGGGCGTGGAGCAGGACCTGGTGTTCCTGGGCCTGGCCGGCATGATGGACCCGCCCCGGGAGGAGGCGGTGGAGGCCGTGGCCGTGTGCAAGCGGGTGGGCATACGGCCGGTGATGATCACCGGCGACCACAAGCTCACCGCGGTGGCAGTGGCCCGGGAGGTGGGCATCTACCACGAAGGCGACCAGGCCCTCACCGGTGAGGAACTGGCCGCGCTCTCCGACGCCGAGTTCGCGGACCGGGTGGCCCGGGTCACGGTCTACGCCCGGGTCTCGCCCCTGGACAAGCTCAAGATCGTCAAGGCCTGGAAGGCGAGGGGCGAGGTGGTGGCCATGACCGGGGACGGGGTCAATGACGCCCCGGCCCTCAAGCACGCGGACATCGGCGTGGCCATGGGCATCAGCGGCACCGAGGTGGCCAAGGAGGCCGCGGACATGGTGCTCACCGACGACAACTTCGCCTCCATCGTCACCGCCATCGAACTGGGCCGCTGGATCTACGACAACATCAAGAAATACCTGACCTACCTCCTGCGCTGCAACATCACCGAGGTGGCGGTCATCGGCGGCGCGGTGCTGGTCATGGGTCCGGAATACCTGCCGCTGCTGCCCGCGGCCATCCTCTACATCAACCTGGCCACCGACGGCCTGCCCGCCCTGGCCCTGGGCGTGGCCCCGCCCGACGCGGACATCATGCAGCGCCCGCCCCGCGATCCCCAGGAGAGCGTGTTCACCTGGGACGTGCGGGCCTTCGTGCTGCTGGCCATCCTCATCGAGATACCCCTGTTCTTCGGGTTGTTCTTCCACGATCTCGGGGAGATATCCCACGCCCGCACCGAGATGTTCTTCCTCTTCGTCATCGTGGAGATGGTCATCGCGCTCAACTTCCGCTCCATGCGCTACAGCTTCTTCACGGCCCCGCCCCACAAGTGGCTGCTGGCGGCCATCGCCTGGGAGGGGTTGCTCATCCTGGTGCTCATGCAGTTCGCCCCGGTGCGCGAGGCCTTCGGCATCAACCTGCCCAGCCTGCGCGACCTGGCCATCATCACCGGCTTCGCGCTCCTGGTGTTCGCGTCCATGGAGGGGGTCAAGGTCCTCATCCGGCGGCGGGAAGCGGTCCGGCCGGGCTAGCCTGCGTGGGCATCTTCCGCCGCCTCTTCCCCCCCACGCCCCTCTGGGACTGGGTGCAGGTGGAGCCCACCACGGCCTGCAACGCCCGCTGCCTCTACTGCCCGCGCACCGTGCTGGGCGAGGCTTGGGAGGACCGCGTCCTGCCCCTGGGGAAGTTCCGCGCCCTGCTCCCGGACCTGGCCCGGGCCGGCCACGTGCATTTGCAGGGCTGGGGCGAGCCCCTGCTCCACCCGGACCTGCCGGCCATGATCCGGCTGGCCCGGGAGGCCGGGGCCCGCACCGGCATCACCACCAACGCCGCCCTGCTCGGCCCGGAGCGCATCGCCCAGCTCCTGGACGCGGGCCTGGACCTGCTGGCCGTGTCCCTGGCCGGCACCGGGCCGGAGAACGACCGGGTCCGGGCCGGGACCCGGGTGGACCGGGTCCTGGCCGCCCTGGACGCGGTGAACCGGGCCAAGGCGCAGCGCGGCCTGGCCCGGCCCTCCCTGCACGTGGCCTACATGCTCCTGCGCTCGGGCCTGGATGAAGTCGAGAAGCTGCCCGAGGTCCTGGCCGGGCTCGGCGTGTCCCAGGTCATGGTGAGCGTGCTTGATTTTCCTCTAAACGGGCCCCTGGGGCCGGACCTGGCCGGCGAGGACCTGGCCCCCCGGGACCAGGCGGAGCACGACGCCCTGCACGCACGGCTCATGGCCCTGTCCCGGCGCGGCCTGAAAGCGGGGAACGGAGGGGTGGAGATCTGCTTCCGCCTGCCCCCGCCCCTGCCCGCAGGTCCGGGATGCACGGAGAACCCGGCCCGGGCCGCGGTGGTGGGGGCCGACGGCCGGGCCACGGCCTGCGTGTTCCAGAACCTGCCAATGGCCGGGGACTACCCCGGCCTGCCCGCGGGAACCGGCCCGCGCCGGTCCCTCCATTTCGGGGATGCCGCGGCCCACGGGCTGGCCGGGCTCTGGAAGGGGAAGGAGTGGCGCGGGTTCCGCCGGGCCTTTGCCCGGGGCGAGCCGCCGGCGTCCTGCGCCGGCTGCCGCAAGCTCGGCTAGGCCGGGGCGCCTACCTGGGCCAGGGGCAGCTCGAACACGAAGGTGCTGCCTGCACCGATTTCGGACTCGGCCCAGATGGCCCCGCCGTAGTGCTCCACGATCTGGCGGCAGATGGCCAGGCCCAGGCCGGTGCCCTTCTCGGCGACCAGGGTGTCCGCGCCCACCTGGTAGAACTTGTCGAACACCCGCTTGAGCGCGGCCGGGGGGATGCCCATGCCGGTGGCGGCCACGCTCACCCGCACGCTCTCCGGCGTGGCCGTGGCCCCCAGGGTCACCGTCCCGGCGCGGGTGAACTTGACCGCGTTGGAGAGCAGGTTCACCAGGACCTGGAGCAGGCGGTCAGGGTCCAGGCGCAGGCGGGGCAGGTCGGCGGCGGCCTCCACCCGCAGCTCCACCGCGGGGTTCTCCAGGAAGATGCCCTGCACCGAGGCCGCAGCCTCGGCCACCAGGACGGCCAGGTCCACCGGCTGGTCCTGCCAGGTGGCGCGGCCCTCCTCCAGGCGGGAGAGGTCCAGGAAGTCGCTCACCAGCCGGGTCAGGCGCTCCCCCTCCTGCACGATGATGTCCAGGTTGCCCACGATCTGCAGGGCCTTGTCCTCCAGGGTCGGGTCCGCGCCGGCCAGGGGGGCGAAGCGCCGGGTGAACTCCCGGCGGATGATCTTGGCGAAGCCCAGCACCGAGGTCAGCGGGGTGCGCAGGTCGTGGGACACCGTGGAGAGGAAGGCGCTCTTCATGGCGTCCAGTTCGGTGAGCCGGGCGTTGGCCTCGGACAGCTCCCGGGTGCGCTCGGCCACCCGGGTTTCCAGCTCGTCCCGGGCCAGTTCCAGGGCCTCGCGGGCGCGCCGGATCTCGGTGATGTCCACGAAGGTCTCCAGGAGCACCTGCTCGCCATCCATCTCCACCGCGATGGCGCTCTTGAGGATGGGGAGCTTGCTCCCGCCCTGCAGGGTCAGCTCGCATTCGGTGCGGTCCAGGGTCTTGCCCAGGTCCAGGATGGGGCATTCGTGGCCGCGGCGGGTGCACAACGCCTGCTTGCAATGCTGGCCCACCACCTCCTTGCCCTTGCGGAAGCCCATCATCCGCACCGCGGTCCGGTTGGCCTCCCGCACCTTGCGGTCCCGGCCCACGATGGCCACCCCGAAGGGCATGGAGTCCAGGATGCGGCGCAGGGTCTCCCGGGACTTCTCCAGGCTGCGCACCGTCTCCTCCAGGCTCTCGTGCAGGGAGGCGTTGCGCAGGCCGGCGGCCACGATGCCGGCGATGGACTCCAGGAACACCCGCTCCGCCGAGAAATCGCGGGGCGTGAAGGAGGCCAGGGCCAGGACCCCGAGCTGGACCTCCCCGGCGTGCAGGGGCAAGGCCGCGAAGGAGCGGATGCCCGCGGCCTTGCACTCGGGCAGGGTGCAGCGCCCGTCGAACCGGACGTCCTCGGCATAGACCCCGCCCCGCTCGGCGCAGGCGATGCCGCACAGGCAGTGCCCGGCCTTGTGCCCGGCGAAGAGCTCCGGCTTGAGCCCTGGGTCCGTGCTCGAAAACCCCATCAGGGGCAGGTCCTCGCCCTTCTGGACAAAGAGCAGGAGGAGGTCCGGGGCCAGGACCGAGGCCAGGGCTTCGAAGGCCTTGTCCCGCACCCCGGCCACGCTGAGGATGGAGCCCCCCTCCATGCTCATGACGTAAAGCGCGCCCAGTTCCTCCACCTTCTTCTGCAGGGCGTCGGCCAGCCGCCGGCCCTCGCTCACCTCGGAGAACATGGCGGCCATTGCCCCCGGCGCGGTCTGGAACGCGTGCACCTCGAAGGTCCCGCCCCCGTCGCCGATTTCGTGGATCGCCAATTCGGTGTTCCAGGGCTCGCCGGTCTCCGCGACCCGGCGGTAGTTCTTGGGGATGTCGGTCTCCCGCAGGAACGGGAAGATGTCCTCGATGGTCCGCCCCTCGAACGGGGCGTGGTCAATCCTGAGAATCCTGCCCGCTGCGGGATTGGCCCCCAGGAACACCAGCTCGCCATCCCGCAGGGCGTAGCGATGGATGCCCAGGGACGAGGCGCGGACGATGCTCTGCCAGCGCTCCTCGGAGGAGCGGTGGGCCTCCTCCGCCCGGAGCAGGGCGGTGATGTCCTCGAACACCGCGCACACCTGGCAGGGCGCATCCGGGGCGGTTGCACAGGGGAAGGCGCTCACCCGCAGCCAGCGGCGGTCACCTGACGGCCTGGGGCCGGACACCCCGAGCACCACGTCGCGCACGTCCCGGCCGGTGGCCAGGACCTGCCTGGCGGGGAGTTCCTCCCCCGGGAAGGGGGTCCCGTCCTCGCGCAGGCAGGGGCCGCGGGGGTCCAGGGAAACCAGGCCCAGGATCTGCTCCCGGGCCAAGCCCAGAATGCGGGCTGCGGCCGGATTGGCGTCAATGATGCGGCCCGAGGCGTCGTGGAATACCACCCCTTGGCCCAGCCCCTCGAACAGGGCCGCGAAATTCAGGAGATTCGTCCGGTCGCGGTCCATGGCCCTTGCCTGACTAAGTGAACAGTAAGCGTCTGCCGCCAAGCTTTTACCCTTAGCACAGCCGGGTACGGCTGGAAAGCCTGGGGGCCCGGACTCGGACGGTTTGCCCGCCCGCACCGGCCCTGATATGCTCCGGCCAAACGTGGAGCCCCCATGAGCAACAAGGTGTTCTTCCTGGTCATCATCGCCATCGGCGTGCTGTACATGCTCTACTTCAAGCGGATGCAGGACCGGCGGGGCCACAAACGCCGTCCCGGAGAGCGCAACCCGATCCGGGACTGGCTCAAGGGCGGCGACGACGACGAGGCATAAAGTCACGACGGGATGCCTCCGATAGGATACGCACAACGTCTCCTCCGGAGGACGCCATGTCCGAAAGCGTGACCACCGCCTTCACCCTGGACGCCCGCAAGACCGCGTCCCAGCCCGCCTTTGCCCTCGGCGCCGCCCTGCGCGCCCCGGGCGATTCCGCGGACAGCGGCGGCGGCCAGGACCAGGGCGACACCGTGGTATTCTCCGCGCAGGGCCGGGCCATGGCCGCCCGCCAGGCGCAGGCTGCGGAGGAATCCTCCGACGACAGCGGGACCGCGGCCCATATCAAGCAGCTCAAGCAGCGCATCGCCAAGCTCAAGCAGGAGATAGAGCAGCTCCAGCAGGACGCGACCCTGACTGAGGACGAGAAGCGCCAGCAGGTCATGGCCAAGCAGGGCGAATTGGCAGAACTGCAGACCCAGCTGGCCGAGGCTTACAAGGAACAGACCAAGTCCGCCTCCTCGGCCACGGCCTCGGCCAAGATGACCTCCCTGGGCTCCTACGGGGCATCGTCCTAGCCCGTTGCCTTGCCCCCCGGCCCCAGGCTAGGCTGCCCTGGCGCCCGACTAGGGCGCCCAGGAGGCCGCGTGGACTACTCGCAGATCAAGGACTATTTCAACACCCGCAACCCCTTCGCCCAGGACCTGGGCATCGTGGTGGCGGAGGTGGGCGAGGGGTTCGCCCGCTGCCGGCTGGCGGTGGACGAGCGCCACCTGAACCCATTTGGCTCGGCCAACGCCGGGGCCATCTTCAGCCTGGCGGAGACCGCCTTCGGGGTGGCGGCCAATGCCGCCGGCCGGGTGGCGGTGGCCGTGAACCTGGCCATCTCCTATCTGGCCCCGGGCCGGGGCACGCTCACGGCCGAGGCCCGGGAAGTGGCCGCCGGAGGCCCCCTGGCCTCCTACGCCGTGGTGGTCTCCGACGAGTCCGGAGCCGCCGTGGCCCAGGCCCAGGCCATGGCCTACCGCAAGAAGGACGCCCTGCCCGGGTTCACCGCCGAGGCCTAGGGAGCTGCGGAACGCCGAAAAACCGAGAGCCTCCCGCGCCAGGGCGCGAGAGGCTCTCGTGCAATGCGGGAAGGTTTCGGCTGCGGTTCAGTGGACGCGCAACAGGTCGCGCAGCACCATGGCCTGGCCGTGCCGGGGCTCCAGGTTCAGGCAGGCCTCGGTGTACTCCAGGGCGCGGGAGTGCTCGTCCACCTTGTGGAACACGTGGGCGATGTTGTAGCAGGCCGCGGCGCTCTCCTTGAACCCGTCCGGCGAGGCCTTGAGGGCCGACTTCGCATACTTGGCCGCGGCGTCGTGCTCCTGCCCCTCGGCCAGGGCCATGGCGATGTTGTAGAGCACCACATGGTCCTGCGAGGGGTCCAGGTTCAGGGCGCGCTTGTATTCGCGCACCGCCCCGCGCCAGTCGCCGCGCCGGCGCAGGTTGAGGCCCAGGCGGTTGATGGTGGCCATGTCCGCGTGGTCCAGGCGCGGCCCCTTGGTCTCCAGGGACTTGCGGTAATAGGTTTCGGCCTGCTCCGGCTCGGTCTCGGCGTAGACGTCGCCGATGCGGGAGAGCACCGCCGAGGTGCATTCCGTGAGCTCGTGCACCGTGATGCGCAGGGCGGCGGAAAAGAAGCCTTCGGCCGTCCCGGGCTGCCCCATGGTGTAGTGGATGCCGCCCAGGTCCACCTTGCGGTCCGGGTTCAGATCGCACAGCCGCTCCATGGCCTGGAGGCATTTGAGCCGGCGGTCCTGGTCTCCGGCCATCCGGTAGGCGTCGGCCAGCCGCCCCAGGGGCTCCAGGGCCAGCTTGGCGCGACGACAGGCCTGGAGATAGGCCTCGGTGGCCTGGGCCAGGTTGCCCTGGGCCATCTGGGCGTCGCCGATGACCTGGAAGGCCTCGGCGCACTCGGGATGCTCGGCCAGAAGCCGCCAGGCGCTCTGCAGGGCCTGGCGGAACTCGCCGTTGACGATGAGCTTGGTGGCCTCGCGCTTGGCCTTGATGCCGGGCGAGGGCGGGTCCAGCACCTGGGCCATGCGGGTGAGCAGGGTCTCGGTGCTGGCCGGCTTGCGCAGCACGCCGTCCGCGCCGGCCTCCAGATAGGCCAGGAGGCGCTTGGCGTCCGCGTCCTCGGTCACCAGCAGGATGGGCGCCAGGGGCATGGCGCGGCGCACCGACTTGACCGCAAAGGTGCTCTCCCTGCCGCCCACCAGGCGGTCCACCACGAAAAAAGGCGGCCGCCGGCCGCCGTTCATCCCGGATAGCGAGGTGAGCAGCACCGACGGATTGGAATAGGCCACCGCGCGGTCCTGGCCCACCGCAAAGGTGTCCTCGAGAAGATGCCGGAACAGGCTGATGAACCCGACGTCGCTGCTCAGGATGGCGAAGCGGCCGGATTTCCCCACGTGATTGAAGACCGTGTCAAAGGCATCCATTTCCCCCCCCTTCAGTCGGAAGCTCCCCAGCATTCCGACGGGCTTTGTGGGGGTATCACAAGTCCGTTACCTTGTCACCCGGACCGAATATCGCCCCCTGCAAGACGAGTTTGCAATCCGTCACCCCGCGGACATGATGGACCACGTCCGCGTCGGGCCGGGCCTCGGGCCGGGGGGCCAGGAGCCATTCCCAGTCCCGGCCCGGAGGCAGGGCCGCGCCGTGCAGCAAATCCGCGCTCTCCAGCACGCCGCCCGCGCCGCGCACCTCCCGCCGGTGGTCCGTGACCAGGCAGACCCGGTCCGCAGCTTCGGGCAGCCAGGCCAGGTGGGCCTCGATGAGGCCCCGGGCCAGGGCCTGGAG
>JAEXTU010000390.1 GCA_023453335.1 Pseudomonadota bacterium
GCCCTGGCCAAGCCCAACCTCTTCTCCCACCTGCTGGGCCGCCTCTCGGCCCGCTTCGAGTCCGGGGGCGATCCCGGGTCCGTGGGCTGGGACCGGGTGGGCGGCACCTCCTCCGGCCTGTACCAGCTCTCCTCCCGGGCCGGGACCATGGACCAGTTCATCGGCTTTTTGCAGGCCCGCCGGCCCGAGCTGGCCGCCGCCCTGGAGGCCGCGGGCCGGGCCGACACCGGGAGCACCTCCGGGGCCATGCCCGCCACCTGGCGCGCCCTGGCCGCCCAGGACCCGGACGGCTTCGCCCGGCTCCAGCACGATTTCATCAGCCAGTCCCACTTCCTGCCCGCGGCCGAGCGCATCAAGGACGTGACCGGCCTGGACCTGGCGGGCAACCCGGCCCTGGCCGAGGTGCTCTTCAGCACCGCGGTGCAGCACGGGGCCTCGGGCGCGGCCAACCTCATCGCCGACGCGGTGGAGGCGGCGGGCTCCTCGGACGGGCCGGGCTTCGCAGCCAAGCTGGTGGGCGAGATCTACAAGCGCCGCGCCGGCCGCTTCACCTCCTCGGACGCCCCGGTGCGCGAGGCGGTGCGCTCCCGCCTGAGGCAGGAGCGGGAGCAGGCCCTGAGCCTCTTGCGCGCCGGCGGCCTGCTCGACTCCAACGTCTGAGCGCCGCGCTGCCGCGGTTGACCATTCCCCCTGATTGGCCTACCCCATACCCGCGGGTGCCCGCTTGCCCGGGCTGTTTCGCAATGCATGAACCGTTTCGGGGGCGCGGCGAGCGCCGTTGCCCGCGGAGGATGATCCCATGACCCGGAACCAGAAAATGGTGCTGGCGGTGCTGGTGGCGGCATTGGCGGTGGTCGGCCTGGTGGCCTACTCCCTGCTGCGCGGCCCGGGCCAGCCGCCGGCCCCGGCCGAGACCCCGGCCCCGGCCGGGAGCACCTACCAGGGCACGCTGCCCCCGGCCCCGCCCCTGGCCGAGAACGCCACCCCGGCCGAGGGCAACGGCACCGCCGCGGCCCCGGCCCCGGCCGCTCCCCCCACCGAGGACGGGGTGGTCAAGCTGGGCTTCGTGAACGACCTGGCCCAGAACCTGGCCGAGGCCTACCACCCGGGCGGCACCCGGCAGAACCCCGGCTCCCAGCCCCTCATCACCACCTCGTTCCGCAAGCTGAACCTGTACTACGGCACGGAGTTCACCGGCCTGGCCCACGAGGGCCAGGACCCGGAGCAGGTCCGGCCGGTGCTCTTCAGCTACCTGATGAACCCGGTGGTGCTGCGCACGGTGGCCACCCTCTACACCGAGCCCTTCATCCTGGCCCTGGCCGAGGCCGGCCGCAGTTCCGAGCGGGAGTTCGGCAGCGAGGCCAAGGGGTTCGAGACCCGCACCCTCTCCCCGGCCCAGATCGCCGAGATGCTGCGCCTCTACGCCCGGCAGGCCCGGGACCTGGGGGCCTGCTTCCGGGTGTTCGCCGAGCGCCGCGACCTGACCACCGCGGTGGCCCGGCTGGTGGAGGCGGCGCAGCGGGTGAACACCGCCTACACCGCCTACAAGGAGATGGAGGCGGACAAGGCCCCGCGCCAGGCCATGGACGCCCAGGGCGAGGAGATCAAGCGCTCCATCGCCGAGCGGGAGCGCCTGCGCCAGGGGCTGCTGGCCGGGGTCATGCCCCAGGGCGGCGCGGCCAAGAACTTCTCCCTGACCGAGGGCGACGTGCTGGACGTGGCCGGCTGGGTGTACCGCCGGCTGCACGCCGCCCCCGACCGCATCAACGCGGTGGGGGCCCTGGCCCAGCTCCTGCCCGAGCTGGCCGCCCGGCTGGAGGCCGCGGCGGACCATCCGCCGGTGGCGCCGGCCGCCTCGGGCGAGCCGTCCGCAACGGCGGCCCCGGCAGGCGCCGCCGCCCCAGCCAACTGACCAACCGGCCAAGGCCGCGTCGACAGCCCCCGGGGAATTCTCCGGGGGCTGTTTTTTTCGCGCGGGAAACCGCCGGGTTGTTTTCCGGAGCGCGCCGGAGGGTCTATTCCGTTCCAATGTGAAGTCTTCAAGCATTGCGCGTTGATCCATCGCATTGCCGGGCAGGCAACCAGCAGGGTTTTCAAGCGGCAAGCAATATCCACTGAACGATATGCCAAGGAATTCAGCCGGCAGGCGAACTCCCAATTCCTGTTATTTCGGGTACGATGCAGCTAGAGAAAAATGCGGGGCGATACCGAGGGACTGCCATATCGATGTCGGATCAAAACGCACATAGACAGAATCTGGGGCAGCGGACCCGCGGGCTGCGCAAGGACCAGGGCCTGACCCAGGCGGTCCTGGCCGAGAGGCTGGGGGTGACCCAGGAGTACCTGGGCAAGATCGAGCGCGGCCTGGCTGCGCCGTCCTTTCCCCTGCTGGTGGGCCTGGCCCGGGCCCTGGGCGTGCAGCCGGCGTCCCTGCTCAGTTCGTCGCCGGGCGGGGAGCCCTCCCCGTGCGCCCAGGAGCTGGCCCTGCGCGAGATGCGCCACCGCATGCGCAACTGCTTCTCCCTGCTCGGCAACCTGGTGAACCTGGAGCTGCAGCGGGCCGAGGACCCGGCCGTGCAGCGGGTGCTGGGCGACCTGGGCGCACGCATCCGCAGCCTGGCCCTGGTGGACGAGCACCTGGCCGGCGGCGGGGACGGCGCGCCCCTGGACCTGGGCGACAAGCTCCGCCAGGTCTGGGAGGCGCTGTCCTGCCTCTACCCCGGCCCGGCCGTGGCCGCGGACCACCTGGCCGAGCCGGTCCTGGTGCCGCCGGAGACCGCCCGCGCCTGCGCCCTGGTGCTGGCCGAGTTCCTGACCAACATGTACAAGCACGCCTTCCCGGACCGGGACGCGGGGACCTTCCGCCTGCGCCTGGCCCAGGAGAACGGCTCGGTGCGCCTGGAGCTGGCCGACGACGGGGTGGGCCTGCCCATGGAGCGGCAGCCCGTGTCCAGCGCGGCCATGGGCCTGGCCCTCATGCGCAGCTACGTGGAGAACCAGCTGGGCGGCACCATGCGCCTGGATGGCCGGGAGGGCACCACCCTCACCGTGCTCTTTCCCCTGCCCCGCACCGGGGGCTGACGCCCCCCCATCCTTGCCAACGCCCCGGGAATGACGCATAAGGGGCACGGCCGGATTTTCCTTGCCGGCCGGGGGGTATGGGCATGTTCATCGCCGGTCTGGACGGAGGATCGGTCAGCCTCAAGCTGGCCGTGCTCGACCCCCGCGGCGAGCTCGTCCACTCCTGCTACGAGCGCCACCGCGGCCGGCCCCTGCGCCTGGCCGCCGACCTCCTGGACGAGGCCCTGGCCAGCCACCCCGGCCTGGCCCTGGCCTGCACCGGGTCCATCGGGGCCCTGGCCGCCCGCGCCCTGGGCGCGCCGGTGGTTTCCGAACTCTCCGCCTTCGCCCTGTCCACCGCCCGCCTGCACCCGGACCTGGAGGCCCTCATCGAGATGGGGGGCGAGGACTCTAAGCTGGTCCTGCTCGGCCCCCGGACCGAGGGGAGGGACGGCCGGGTGGCGGACTTCGCCCTGAACTCGGTGTGCGCCGCGGGCACCGGCTCCTTCCTGGACCAGCAGGCCGAGCGCATGCGCCTGACCATCGAGGAGTTCGCGGCCCTGGCCCTGCGCTCCAAGACCCCGCCCCACGTGGCCGGGCGGTGCAGCGTGTTCGCCAAGTCGGACATGATCCATTTGCAGCAGATCGGCGCGCCCCTGGAGGACATCGTGGCCGGGCTGTGCTTCGCCGTGGCCCGCAATTTCAAGGGGGCCATCCTGCGCGGCCGGAGGCTGCCGGAGCGGGTGGGCTT
>JAEXTU010000391.1 GCA_023453335.1 Pseudomonadota bacterium
CAGTCCGGTACGAACTGTCGCTGGCCGATGCCCGCCTGCGCGACGGCATCCGCAGCCAGGTCGACAACGCCCACGCCCTGGCCTCCAACATCTACGCCATGAATCATGGAAAGATCCCGGACAAGGCCATCGCCGGGATTATCCGCGAGGCCCTCAGGCCCCTGCGCTTCAACAACGGCCGCGGCTATTTCTTCATCACCCGCCTCGACGGGTTGTCGATTCTCTTTGCCGACCGTCCGGAACTGGAAGGGAAGAACCTCCTCGGCACGGTGTCCCAGGACGGCAAGACGGTGATCCGGGACATGATCGCCCTGACGCGCCAGGCGGGAGGAGGTTTCTACGAGTACCAGTGGACCAAGCCGGGGGCCACCGGAACCAGCCACCGCAAGATATCCTGCATCAGGCATTTCGAGCCGTTCGACTGGCTCATCGGGACCGGCGAGTACCTGGATGACGTGGAACGGGACATCCAGGGCGAGGTTCTGGAGCGGTTGGCCCAGGTCCGTTTCGGCAAGAACGGCTACCTGTTCGGCTCCACCCTGGCCGGGGATCCGCTCTTCACCAACGGCAAGGTTACCCGCGGCGGCCCAAGCGTCTGGGACCTGACCGACCCCAACGGCGTGAAGATCATCCAGGAGCAGAGCCGGGTGGCGCGGCAACCCCTGGGGGGATTCATGGAATACTCCTGGGTCAAGCTGGACGGCCATGAGCCTTCTCCCAAGGTGGTCTTCATGCAGTCCATCCCCGAATGGGGCTGGCAGATCGGCTCGGGATTCTACGTCGACGACATAGAAGGCGAGATTTCGGTTCGCGCCGCGGACCTGCGCAAGGACATCGCCCGGGACGCGTATCGGCTTGCCGGTCTGTTTCTGGTGCTTGTAGGCCTTTCGTTCTTGATCGCGAGGTCATTCTCCCGCCGGATCGAGTCCCATCTCCTGGCGTTCCGGGGCTACCAGGAGCAGGAGACAAGCCACAGCAAGGTGGATGTCTCCGCCCTGGAATGGCAGGAGTTCCGGGACTTGGCGCAAGCGACCAACCATCTGGCCGAACTCAGGGAAGCTGCAGAAGCCGAGGCCGGGCAACGGACCGCCGAACTCGACCGCTATTTCACCCTGTCCCTGGACCTGCTCTGCATCGCGGACCTGGAAGGCCGCTTCCTGCGGCTGAACCCGGAATGGGAAAGCGTCCTGGGCCATCCGCTGGCAAAGCTCACTGGCGAGAGTTTCCTGGACTTCGTGCACCCCGAGGACGTCCAGGCCACGGTCGATGCGGTCGGTCGTCTCGGCCAGGGGCATGACGTACTGGGTTTCACCAACCGGTATCGGTGCGCCGACGGAACCTACCGCTGGCTGGAGTGGAGGTCCCGCCCCAGCGGGAACCTGATCTACGCGGTGGCTCGCGACATCACCGAGGGCAAGTTGGCCGAGGAGGCCCTGCTCCAGGCCAAGGAGGCGGCCGAGGCGGCCAGCCGCACCAAGAGCGAGTTCCTGGCCACCATGAGCCACGAGATCCGCACCCCGCTCAACGGGGTGCTGGGCATGCTCCAGCTGGCCCAGACCACCGACCTCACCACCGAGCAGGCGGAATACCTGGAGACCGCCCTGCAGTCGGGCCGCAGCCTGCTGCGCGTGCGCTCCGACGTGCTGGACATCTCCAGGATCGAGGCGGGCGCCCTGAACCTGGTGGCCGAGGACTTCCAGCCCGCCGAGGTCGTCACGCCCGTGGCCAACGCCTTCGCGGCGCAGGCCCAGGCCAAGGGCCTGGGCTTCGCCTGCGTGCTCGACCCCGGCCTCCCCGAACTCCTGCACGGGGATGCGGGGCGCATCCGCCAGGTGGCCTACAACCTGGTGGGCAACGCCCTGAAATACACCGCGCAGGGCCAGGTGCGGCTGGAGGCCTTCACCCTGCCCGCGGCCGGGGAGAACGGGGGCGTCCGGCTGTTCCTGTCCGTGTCCGACACCGGCATCGGCGTGCCCGCGGACAAGGTACAGGACATCTTCGAGGCCTTCACCCAGCTGGACGGCTCCTACACCCGCCGGTACGGCGGCACCGGCCTGGGGCTCGCCATCGTGAAGCGGCTGGTGGAGCTCATGGACGGGAGCATGGAGTTCTGCTCCCGGCCCGGGGAGGGAACCGACGCGCTGGTCGTGCTGCCCCTGCGGCCCGGCCGCGCCGATGCCCCGACCCGGCCACTCTCTGCCGCCCTTCCGGAGCCCTCCCCCGCGGCCCGCAGCCTGGACGTGCTCCTGGCCGAGGACGACCGGGTGAACCGCGTCACCGTGCGCCACATGCTCATCAAGGCCGGGCACCGGGTCCAGGAGGTGGAGAACGGCACCCAGGCCCTGGCCCACCTCCTGGCCGGGAACCCCGTGGACTGCGTGCTCATGGACGTGCAGATGCCGGAGATGGACGGGGTGGAGGCCACCCGCCGCGTCCGGCAGGGAGAAGCGGGGGAGGCCGCCCGGACCGTTCCCGTCATCGCCCTCACCGCCCACGCCATGAAGGGCGACCGCGAGCAGTTCCTGGCCGCGGGCATGGACGGCTACCTGGCCAAGCCCGTGGACATGGCCGAGCTGGAGCGCCTGCTCGCCGGCATCGCGCCCCGCCGGAACGGGCAAGACTAGACAGGGCCGCCCTGGGTGTGGCCCCCTCCCAACTTGACCAGATACCCCTTGCTTCCCTCCGGATTTCTGGCAATATGTCTATATGAATGACCAGTCAGGCGCATCGGCCTGCCCCGCCCTTCGGGACACCGGCCCTGCCGCCATCCCGGGCCAGGGCAACGGGCTGCGGCAAGCCGCCGCCTTCGCCCTGGCCTATTTCCTCGGCGCCGTTGCCGGCAAGTTCCTCTCGTTCCAGCCTCTGCATTTCGTGGTCTTCTGGTTCCCCAGCGGCCTCTTCGCCGCGGCCCTGCTCTGCTCTCCTCGCCGCCGCTGGCCGGCATTCATCGTTGCCGCCGCGTTGGCCAACCTGGGTTTCGACCTGGCCAACGGCCAGCACCTCCTGGCCAGCCTGGGTTTCGTCACGGCCAACTGCCTGGAGGCCACCACCGGCGCGTGGCTGGTGGGCAGGCTCATGCCCGACCGGCCCCGCACCCACATCGGCACCCGCGAACTCCTGGCCACCATCGGCGCCTCGGCGATCCTGTCCCCGGCCCTGGGAGCGGCGGTGGGCGCCACCGTGGTCTACCTCGCCTTCGGGAACGCGGACTGGCCCGGGACCTGGCTCACCTGGTGGAGCGCGGACGGCCTGAGCGTCATCGTCCTGGCGCCCTTCCTGCTCTCCGTGTGCCGCTATGGCCGGGACTACCTGTCCCGCCTGTCCCTACCCAGGGTGGTGGAGTTCTGCGCTGCGCAGGCGGTCCTGCTTTGCCAGGTCTATTGGGTCTTCGGGCAGCCCGAGCGGACGGAGTTCAAATTCATCCTGCTCCCCCCCCTGCTCTGGGTGGCCCTGCGGTTCCGGCTCCTGGCCGTGGGGCTCGCGGGTCTGCTCCTGTCCTCCCTGTCCATCTATCTCTCCTTCAACGTGGCGCACGGCCTGGACAGCGATCCAGCAGAGCTCGTCCGAGACCTGCAGGCCCTGGAGCTTTTTCTCGTGACCTCTCTCAGCTCCGTGATGCTCCTGGCTTCCACGCTCAATTCCCGGCGAAGAGCCGGGGAATCCCTGCGGGAGAGCGAGGAGCGCTACCGGCGCATCGTGGAGACCGCCAACGAGGGCGTCTGGACCATGGACGCCGGGCATCGCACCACCTACGTCAACGAGGTCATGGCCCGGATGCTGGGCTACGCGCCCGAGGAGATGCTTGGCCGCACGGTTGAGGACTTCTTCGTCCCGGAGGATATGGAGCAGCACGCCCGCGAGATGGGCGGCCGGCACGCCGGCGAGTCCAGCAGGTACGAGAGGCGCTTCCGGCGCAAGGACGGGGGCGAGGTCTGGGCCCTGGTTTCCGGGACCCCCATCCGGGACGCCGCCGGCGCGTTCACCGGCTCCTTCGGCATGTTCACCGACATCACCGACCGCAAGCGGGCCGAGGACGCCCTGCGCCAGGAGGACGCCCGCCTGCGCAAGCTGGTGGAGATCGTCCAGTACGAGGCCGCGGACATCCAGGCGCTCCTGGACTTCGCCCTGGCCAAGTGCCTCGAACTGACCGGCAGCAGGTACGGCTACATCTACCACTATGACGAAGCCACCCAGGCCTTCACCCTCAACTCCTGGTCCCGGGAGGTGATGCAGGCCTGCACCATCACCAAGCCCAAGACCTGTTACCAGCTCGCCAAGACCGGGGTTTGGGGCGAGGCCGTGCGCCAGCGCCGCCCCATCATCCTCAACGACTTCGCGGCGGAGCACCCCCTGAAAAAGGGCTACCCCGAGGGCCATGCCCCGCTGACCAGCTTCCTGACCGTGCCGGTCATGAGCGACAACCGCATCGTCGCCGTGGTGGGCGTGGCCAACAAGGTGGAGGCGTACAGCGACACCGACGTGCTCCAGCTCACCCTGCTCATGGACGCCACCTGGCGGGTGGTGGAGCAGCGGCAGGCCGACGAGGCCCGGCGCGACAGCGAGCAGCGCTTCCGCTCGCTGTTCACGTCCCAGCTCGACGCGATGGCCCTGCACGAGATCATCCTGGACGCGGACGGGCAGCCGGAGGACTACCGGTTCCTGGCCGTGAACCCCGCGTTCGAGACGCTCCTCGGCATGCCGGCGGAGAGCATCGTGGACCGCACGGTGCTCGAACTCCTCCCCGGGACCGAGCCTTACTGGATAGAGAGCTACGGCCGGGTGGCCCTGGCCGGGGAGCCGATCCACTTCGAGAACTACCACGCCGGGCTGGGCCGCCATTTCGAGGTCAACGCCTACAGGCCGCAGCCGGGCCAGTTCGCCGTGGTCGCCCGAGACGTGACCGAGAGGTTCCTCGCCGGGCAGGAGCTGGCCCGGGCCAAGGAGGCGGCCGAGGCGGCCAGCCGCACCAAGAGCGAGTTCCTGGCCACCATGAGCCACGAGATCCGCACCCCGCTCAACGGGGTGCTGGGCATGCTCCAGCTGGCCCAGACCACCGAGCTCACCACCGAGCAGGCGGAATACCTGGAGACCGCCCTGCAGTCGGGACGCAGCCTGCTGCGGGTGCTCTCCGACGTGCTGGACATCTCCAAGGTCGAGGCGGGGGCCATGACCCTCCTGGCCGAGGACTTCCGGCCCTCCGAAGTCTTCGAACCCATCGCAGACGCCTTCAGGAACCAGGCCCAGGCCAAGGGGCTCGCCTTCGTCTGCGCGCTCGACCCCGGCCTTCCCGAGAGCTTGTCCGGCGATGCGGGCCGCATCCGCCAGGTGGCCTACAACCTGGCGGGCAACGCCCTCAAGTACACCAGGGACGGCGAGGTGCGGCTGGAGGCCTTCACCCTGCCCTCGGCCGGGGAGAACGGGGGCGTCCGGCTGCACCTGTCCGTGTCCGACACCGGCATCGGCGTGCCCGCGGACAAGGTGCAGGACATCTTCGAGGCCTTCACCCAGGTGGACGGCTCCTACACCCGCCGCTACGGCGGCACCGGCCTGGGGCTCACCATC
>JAEXTU010000393.1 GCA_023453335.1 Pseudomonadota bacterium
GGGCCAAGGAGCTGGACGGCCGCCTGTCCGTGACCCGCTACCAGCTCGGCGAGCTGACCCGGGACGAGAAGCCCCTGTGGGACACGGTGTCCGAGGCCGGCCGCCGCTTCTTCGCCACCCGGGGCAAGAACCTCATCTTCGCGGCCCTGGCCTTCTGCGCGGTGCTGGCCGGCATGCGCCTGTTCCACCGCCGGCTGCGCCGCACCAGCAGCTTCTTCCGGCAGCGGGCCGGCACCCGCTCCCTGGCCCGCATCGCGGACCTGGCCCTGGACGTGTTCGGCACGGTGCTGGCGGTCATGGCCGCCCTGTTCACCCTGTATCTGGCCGCGGACTGGCTCTTGCTCTCCATCGCCGCGCTCCTGCTCCTGGGCCTGGCCTGGGCCGCGCGCAACACCCTGCCCCGCTTCTTCGGCCAGGCGCGGCTGCTCATGAACCTGGGCGCGGTGCGCGAGGGCGAGCGCCTGGTGCTGGACGGCCTGCCCTACGAGGTGCGCGCGCTGGGCTTCACCTGCCGGCTGGTGAACCCCGAGCTGTCGGGCGGGGAGCTGCTGTTGCCCATCGGCCAGCTCATGGACCGCACCTCGCGGCCCTCGGGCGAGGGCGAGCCCTTCTTCCCCTGCCGGGAGGGGGACTGGGTGCTGCTCGCCGACGGCGCCTTCGGCCGGGTGGTGTTGCAGACCCCGCAGAGCGTGGTCCTGGCCCAGCTGGGCGGCTCGCGCACCACCTTCCCCACGGCCGCGTTCCTGGCCGCCTGCCCCACCACCCTGTCCACCGGCTTCCGGGTGAAGAGCACGGTGGGCGTGGACTACGCGCACCAGGCCGAGGCCACCGCCACCATTCCCGAGGCCCTGCGCCAGGATGGGGAGGCCGGGCTGGCGGCCGCCGGCTTCAAGGACCAGCTCGCGAGCCTCAAGGCGGAGTTCAGCACGGCCGGGGCCTCCTCCCTGGACATCCTCATCCTGGCCGACTTCACGGGCGAGGCCGCGCCCCGGCTCAAGCAGCTGGAGAGGCTGCTGGGCTCCCTGGCCATCGACTCCTGCACCCGGCGCGGCTGGTCCATCCCCTTCACCACCCTGAACGTGCGCCTGGCCAAGGACTAGCGGATGGAGAACAGCCACCAGTTCTTCCGCAACGCCGCCTGCTCGTATTTCCCCTGCCACCGGGTGGCGGACGACGCCGAGTTCAACTGCCTGTTCTGCTTCTGCCCGCTCTACATGCTGCCGGACTGCGGGGGCGACGGGGTGGTGCGGGATGGGGTCAAGGACTGCACCCCCTGCACCCTGCCCCACCGCCCCGGCGGCTACGAGCACGTGCTGGCGCGGCTCAGGCGCTGGTACGCGGAGCAGAAGGGGAAGGACGGCGGGGTGTAATCGCCGGGCCGTCTGCCGAGGAAGGCGCGGCCCTGCCCGGGGCCTTTCCGGGCGCGTCCCGGTCCGGCCACCCCGCCTTCTAGCGCGCCGGCCATATCGCCTTGACTCCGGGTCGCCCGAAGCGTACCCATTCAGCTAGTGCTTCAAAAATGTTCCCAATCGTGGCGCGATACGCTTTCATCCGGGCGATATCGCTGGAATGCGCCCTTGATTGTTCGTGCAACACAAGAGGGGTGGGTATGCACGTCAAGACCTCTGACCAGCCGACCCTTGACCTTGGCTTCGGCAACTACTCCTGCAACTGGGGGACCCATTTCTGCGGCCTCTACGAGACCGAGGCCGAGCGCGACGAGATCATCCTGGGGTTCCTCGCCACCGGGGCCCGGGCCGGGGACATGCAGCTCTACTGCCCGGTCGAACGCACCCCGGACGAATTCCGGCAGGCCTTCACCGCCTGCTGCCCGTCCTGCGCCGCCCACCTGGAGGACGCGGACCGGTTCCGGCTCCTGTCCGCCAGGAGCCTCTACTACCCTGGCGGGAGCTTCTCCCCCTGGGCCATGGACGACGGGCTGAACGCCTTCTTCGCCCAGAGCCAGAAGGCCGGGAGGCGGAACATCCGGGCCACCGCGGAGATGGCCTGGGCCCTGGAGGCCATCCCCGGGGTGGAGCACCTCATGGCCTACGAGTCCCGGCTCAACTACTTCATCACGGGAAAACCCTGGATCAGCATCTGCCTGTACAACGTCACCAAGTTCGACGGCCGGACCATCATGCAGGTGCTGCAGACCCACCCCTTCATCATCAACCAGGGCATCGTGACCGAGAACCCCTTCTACATGAACCCCGACGCCTGGCTCGCCAAATACGCGCCGCAGTTCCTGCAACGTGAACAGTAACCGCAAGGCGCACGATCTTTTCCTGCTCTTGCTCAACCTGTCCCAGCTCTCCGACCGGGAGCTGATCCTCCGGCTGTTCACCCAGAGCATCGCCGGGGTGTGGCCAGGGCTCTCCTTCGGCTATGCGCAGTCCCGGCCGGAATCCCCGGACCTCGCCCTGGAGATCGCCACCATCCGCAACGCCTACGGGCATGTCGTTGTCCAGGGCGACCGCGCCGCCCTGCCGCCCGAGGAACTGCCGCTCCTCAACAACGCCGTGCAGATGCTGGCCCTGCTCCTGGAGCGGCACGACTACCAGAGGGCCAGCGAGGACAAGCAGGCCTTGCTCGAAACCGAGGTGGCCCGGCGCACCCAGGAACTCACCGCGCGCAACCGCGTGCTGGAAGAGGAGATGCGGGAGCGCCGGCGGGCCGAGGAGGCGCTGCGCGAGAGCGAGGAGCGCTACCGCCTGCTGGCCGAGAACATCCAGGAGGTGTTCTGGCAGGTCTCCCCGGACTGGCGGAAGGTTCTCTTTGTAAGCCAGGCCTATGAAACGGTCTGGGGCCGCTCCCGGGAGTCGCTCTACGCGGAGCCCCTGGCCTGGCTCGAGGCGGTGCACCCCGACGACCAGGCCGCGGTCATGGCCTACATCCGCGACGACACCAAGCGCAAGGACCGCGCCGGCACCTTTCCCGAGTACCGGCTGCGGCGGCCCGACGGGACCGAGCGGTGGATTCTGGCCCGGCACTATCCGGTGCTGGACCCCGAGGGCCGGGTGTCCCTGGTCTGCGGCATGGCCGAGGACATCACCGAGCGCAAGCAGGCCGAGCAGGAGCTGCGCTACCGGGAGGCGCGGTTCCGGGCCCTGGTCAGCGCCAGCGCCCAGGTCATCTACAGCATGAGCCCGGACTGGACCGAGATGCGCCAGCTCATCGGGAAGAGTTTCATCACCGACATGCCCACTCCCCGCGGGGACTGGCTGCAGATCTACATCCCCCCAGACGACCACGCTTCCGTGCTCAAGGTTATCAACGAGGCGATCCAAACCCAGGCCATGTTCGAGCTGGAGCACCGAGTCATACGGGCCGACGGGACCCTGGGGTGGACCAGCTCGCGGGCCATTCCGGTACGGGACACCTCAGGCGGGATCGTGGAATGGTTCGGGGCCGCCAGTGACATCACTGAACGCAAGCGGGCCGAGGCCGCCCTGCGCCGGACAGAGGCCCTGCTGCGGACCATGCTGGTGAATCTCCCCCTGGACTTCTGGGCCCGCAATCCGGACGGTGGGATCATCATCCAGAGCGACATCTGCCGTAAAATCTGGGGCGACCTGGACCAGGGGATTCGGGAGGAATACCGCATCCCGGCCGCAACCCTGGCCCGCTGGCAGGCCAACAACGCCCGCGCCCTGGCCGGCGAGACCGTGGAGGGCGATCACGAATATGTCCTGCCCGCAGCGGGGCGGGTGTACTATCACGAGATCGTGGCCCCCATCCGCGACCAGGGCGAGGTGCTGGGGATCATGGGCGTCAACGTGGACCTGACCGACCGCTTCGCCATGGAGGAGGAGCTGCGCGAGAGCGAGCGGCGGTACCGCACCCTCTTCGACCAGTCCCTCGACGCCATCGCCATCCAGGAGGGCCGGCCCCCGGTGTTCACCTGGGTCAACCGGGCCTTCAGCGACCTTTTCGGCTACAGCGCGGAGGAGATGCGGGCCATGCCGCCCGCGGACATCTGGAACCTGGTCCACCCGGACGACCGGGACATGGTGCGCGAGAGCCTGACCCGCAGGCTCGGCGGCCAGATCCGGGAGGTCCGCTACGAGTTCCGCATCGTGCGCAAGGATGGGGAGGTGCGCTGGGTGAGCGTGACCGGGACCCGCATCGACCAGCCCGGCCGCCCCGTGAACCAGTCCATCTACCGGGACGTCACCGCGCAGAAGGCCCTACTCATGGAACTGACCCTCGCCAAGGAGGCGGCCGAGGCGGCCAGCCGCACCAAGAGCGAGTTTTTGGCCACCATGAGCCACGAGATCCGCACCCCGCTCAACGGGGTGCTGGGCATGCTCCAGCTGGCCCAGACCACCCAGCTCGACCCGGAGCAGGCGGAATACGTAGGAACCGCCCTGCAGTCGGGCCGCAGCCTGCTGCGGGTGCTCTCCGACGTGCTGGACATCTCCAGGATCGAGGCGGGTGCCCTGAACCTGGTGGCCGAGGACTTCCTGCCCGCCGAGGTGTTCGCGCCCGTGGCCAACGCCTTCGCGGCGCAGGCCCAGGCCAAGGGCCTGGACTTCGCCTGCGCGCTCGACCCCGGCCTCCCCGAACTCCTGCACGGGGATGCGGGGCGCATCCGCCAGGTGGCCTACAACCTGGTGGGCAACGCCCTGAAATACACCGCGAAGGGCCAGGTGCGGCTGGAGGCCTTCACCCTGCCCACGGCCGGGGAGAACGGGGGCGTCCGGCTGTTCCTGTCCGTGTCCGACACCGGCATCGGCGTGCCCGCGGACAAGGTGCAGGACATCTTCGAGGCCTTCACCCAGGTGGACGGCTCCTACACCCGCCGCTACGGCGGCACCGGCCTGGGGCTCACCATC
>JAEXTU010000186.1 GCA_023453335.1 Pseudomonadota bacterium
CCGCTTCAGGTTACTGTCCGATGGTTTCGCGGACGACGCGCAAGAGCTCAGCCTGGTCAAAGGGCTTGGTCAGGCTGGCCACGGCCTTGGGGATCACGTACTGCAGCCCGGCGTGGCCGGTGATCACGATGACCGGGATGCGGTCGTAGGTGCCGCCCTTGGCCACGGTGCGGGAGAACCAGGGGCCGGTCATCTCCGGCATCTCGATGTCCAGGGTGATGAGGTCCGGCACGTCCTGCTCCAGCAGCTTCAGGGCCTCGGCCCCGCTGCCCGCGCTGCGTGCTGCGTACCCGTTGTCCTCGAAGAGGGTGGTTAGGTAGTCGCGGATGCTCTCGTCGTCGTCCACGATGAGGATCTTCTTGGCCATGGTGTGTCTCCTTTGGTCCGCCGCCTAGGCGACGCAGGCGTCGCCACCCTCGGCCGAGGGCAGCTTGTCGGGCCGGTTGACGCTGATCACCGGGCAGGTGGCCCGGGCGATGACCTGCTCCAGGGTGCTGCCGAAGGGCCGCTCGTCGGGATCCACGTCCCGGGTGGAGTGGGCCATGACGATGAGGTCGATGCCCTTTTCCCGGACGTACTTGATGATCTCGACGTAGGGGGTGCCTTCCCAGACCTCCACGGTCATGGGCAGCCCCTCCATGCGCGAGCCGTACACCGCACGGATCTTGCGTCGGGCCTCCATGAGCTTGGCCTCAACGCCCTCCTGGGTCAAGGCCGCGGCCTGGCCGATGCGGGCCAGTTCCAGCACGTTCAGGATGTGCAGTTCGCCGCACACCTGCTTGGCCACCGACTGGGCGAACTGGAAGGCCGAATCCGAGGCCTTGGAGAAGTCGGTGGCGAAGAGCACGTTGGAGAACCCGCCCCAGAACGAGGCCGCGGGCCGGTCCACGGTGAGCACCGGGCAGCGGGCGTTCTTGCAGATCTTGTGCAGGGTGCCGCCCACGATGCCGCGCTTGTAGTAGCCGCCTTCCTGGCGGGTGCTGGCGCCCAGCACGATGAGGTCCACGTCGTCCTTGCGCGCCTGGCGCAGGACCTCGCGGAAGGGCACGCCCACCGCCACCTCGGTCTTGGCCGAGGGGAACTCGGCGATCTGCTTGGCGTAGGTGGTGCGCAGTTCCTCGTGCACGCCCTCGATGTACTCCTGGTCCGCGTCCACTTCCTCGCCGGTGCGCACGTCCAACACCCGGGTGCTGTCGCCTTTGCCCGGGATGCCCAGGACGTGGAACACGGTGATCTTGGCGCCGTACTTGCGAGCCATGTCGAAGGCCACCCGGGCCGCGCTGTCGCAGGCCGGGGAGGCCGAGGTCGCAAACAGTATCTTTTCGAACATGGGATTTCCCCCGTTGGTTGTCGGTGAATCCGCCCCGGGTCTTACGCCTCGGCGAGTTCCTCGTCCTCTTTGGGCTTCAGGTGCTCGGGCACGATGGCCATCTTGATGAGCAGGGGCTTGAGGAAGCTCCACTCGATGCCGATGGGGTATTCCTCCTCCAGGTCGCGGATGGCGTCCCAGCAGTTGTGGCAGGGCGAGATGACCAGCTTGGCCCCGGTGTCCAGGATCTGCTGCCGCTTCATGAGCAGGGCGCGGTTGCGCTGGGGCCGGAACATGCCGATGCCGTTGAAGCCGCCGCCACCGCCGCAGCAGTGGTTGTGCTCCTTGTTGGGGGTCATCTCCCGCAGGTAGCCGGGCTCCACCAGGTAGGAGAGGATCTCCCGGGCGGTCTCGGCCAGGCCATGGTTGCGGATATAGTTGCAGGAATCCTGGTAGGTCACCAGGCGCTTGATGCGCTTGGCCGGGTCGATCTTGATCTTGCCGGTGCGCAGGGCCTCGGCCACCCACTCCACGTAGTGGATGCACTCCACCGGCGGCCTGCCGTCGCGGCGGCCGGCCCAGTAAGGGCCCTCCACCACGGTGCAGCGGTGGGCGTGGCCGCACTCGGTGCCGATCATGCGCTTGGGCTTGAGGCGGTCCATGGCCCCGTACACGTTGTCGGCCATCATCTTGCAGGCCGCCCAGTCGCCGGCGAACATGGACAGGCAGGTCTGCTCCCAGCCTTCCGAGGGCACGGTCCAGTTCTCACCCGCCAGGTGGAAGAGGATGGCGGTCTCGGCCAGGTCTTCCGGGTAGTGCTTGGGCTCGCGGGCGTTGCAGGTGTACATGATGTCCGCGCCTTCCTTGTCCACGGGGATCTCCAGGCCCGGCCATTCTTCCTGCTGCTCCTCGGCCATCCACTCGCAGGTCTCCACCCAGTCCTCGGTGGTCACGTCCATCTGGGCGCGGTAGACCCGGTGCATGCCCGAGCCGATCTTGAGCTCCCAGGGCACGAAGCCCTGCGAGAAGCACAGGCCGCGCACGTAGCCCATCATCACGCCCATGTCGATGCCGTGCGGGCAGTACATGGCGCAGCGGTTGCAGCAGGTGCACTGGGACCAGGCCACCTCCATGGTGTGGCGCATGAAGGCGTTGTCCACGTCGCCCTTGCGGCGAACCATCTCGCCCAGGGTGGACTGGATCTTGTAGGAGGGCACCAGCTTCGGGTCGCGGCCGTTGACCGAGTAGAGGAAGCAGGCGTCGGCGCACAGGCCGCAGCGGGCGCAGATGTCCAGCCAGGTGCGGGTGCGGGACTTGAGGGTCTTCTGGATGGTGGCCCACAGGGCGGCCTTGTCCACCTCCAGTTCTTCCATCTCCGCGTAGTATTTCCGGCCCCGGGTGTCCGAGAGCAGGGTCTTCAGGGCTTCCTCGGTGCTGACCGGGATCTTGTTGCAAAGGGTTCCTTCAGGCATGGGATTCTCCTTATCAGGGCGCCCGGCTACCAGGCCAGGCCCCGGCCCTTCTGCCCGCCGCGCTTGATGCCGAAGTCGATCCCGATCTGGGCCCGGGAGCAGAAGAACAGCACCACGTGGGACAGCTTGGTGAAGGGGATGGCGATGAGCATGATCTCGCCCGACACGACGTGGGCCAGGAGCCAGCCGGAGTTGTCTCCGCCCATGTGCGCGGCCACGAAGCCGGTGACCAGCGGAGTCAGGCTGATGAGCATGATCAGGAGGTCATGCCCGGTGGTGATGATGCGCACCTCGGGCAGGGCGAAGCGGCGCATGAGGATGAGGATGCCGGCCACCACGGCGGCGATGGTCAAGCCGTCGGCCAGGCCGGCGGGCATGGTGGGCCAGGACAGGCCGAAGCGCTCCTGCAGGATGACCGCATGGCCCTCCAGGAACAGGGGCACGGCCACCAGGCCCAGGTGCAGGCCGAAGAACAGGGCCATGAACCCGGGCTTGACCCGCCAGGAGCGGCTGCCCAGGGGGGTAAGCCAGTAGAAGATGGATTTCAGGGCGCCCTTGATGGCCAGGTCGTTGTAGTAGCCGTAGGGGACCCGGTCCAGCTGCCAGTTCAGGCCGCGCACGTACCAGACCGCGCGGGCGATCATGCCGATGATGCACACGGCGAACGACAGCCAGAGCATGGGCCCGGTGAGGAAGTCGTACATGTTCTCGTCTCCTTGGGTCCGACGCCCTTACTTGTGGTGCTGCTTGACGTTCTTGAAGGGGTCCTTGGACTCGTCCCGGCCGTGCAGGAAGAACCAGAACCCGACCATGCACACCAGGGAGATCCCCATGAGCACGTAGGTCCAGCCTTTGTCGAAGGTGGCCAGCTCTTGCAGGGTGTTGAAGGTCATGGCCGTCCTCCTAGTGGTGGTCCGGGTAGTCCGGGTGCTCGAAGAACACCGGCATCCGGGTGGTGATGAACTTGAAGACCACGACGCCCACGGTGACCACGAACAGGGAGATGCCGACCTCGCCCAGGCTGGGGAAGTAGCGGTCCGCCGCGGGCAGCTGCCAGTTGAAGGCCACCAGGCAGATGTTGAAGCGGTTGAGCATGATGCCCAGCACCGCGAGCAGCGAGGTCCGGCGAATGAGCACCATGTTCTTGTCCCGCGCGCCCACCGCGTACAGGTAGCAGGGCAGGGCCACGAAGCCCAGCAGCTCGATGAGGAACCAGGCGCCGTAGCCGGTCATCAGGTAGTGCCACCGGTTGTCCATGGCCAGGCCGAAGACCTTGAGGGACAGGTAGCCGAACATGATGAGCGAGGCGGCCTTGGCGAAGCCCAGGACCACCTGCTCCGAGGCCTTCAGGTGCCCCTCGTCCATCATGTTGTGCAGCCAGCGGTGGGACAGGCTGCCCTCGAAGATGACCATGGAGAGGCCGGCGAACATGCTGGACACGAAGAAGAACACCGGCAGGTACGGGGAGTACCACAGCGGGTGCAGCTTGGAGGGGGCGATCAGGAAGAGCGCGCCCAGGGAGGACTGGTGCATGGTGGAGAGGACCACGCCCAGGATGGTCAGCGCCATGGTCAGCTTGACCAGGGCGTTGCGCAGCTTGGGCCAGGCCTGCCACTCCAGGGCCACCGGCAAAAACTCCACGAAGAGGACCGTGAGGTAGATGAACACGCACAGGCCCACTTCGAAGAGCACGGAGGTGGTGCCCTGTTGCAGGAACACGGGGTAGGGCAGGCGCCAGGGCCGGCCCACGTCGTAGTGCAGGGCGAAGACCACCAGGGCGTAGCCGAGGAACGCGGTCAGGATGGCCGGCCGCACCGCCCCGTGGTAACGCTTGAACCCGAAGACGTAGCAGGCCGCGGAGGTGGTGTAGCCGCCGGCGGCCAGGGCCACTCCGCACATAAGGTCGAAGGCGATCCAGATGCCCCAGGGATTGTCGTCCGAGAGGTTGGTCACCGCGCCGAGGCCCCCGGTGAAACGCATGACCGTGAGGGCCGCGCCGATCAGCAGGAAGATGCCGGCGACGACGTTGAAGGGGGTGAGCAGGGAGCCGCCCCCGGTCTTGGCGGTGGTAGCGTGGGTGCTCATTACTTGTCCTCCCCGCTGGTCTGGCTTTGCGCGGCCGCCTCGAGGGCCTTCTTGACCTCGACCTCGATGCGGCGCTTGTTGGCCACCTCGGCCTTGCCCAGCTCTTCGGAGAGCTTGGCCTCGGCGTCGGCGCTGGCCCGGGCGATGGCGTCGGCCACCGCCTGCTGTTTCTCTTCCTCGGCGATGCGCTCCTTGCGCTTGGACACGGCGTAGATGCCGCCCAAGAGCACCGGCCACATGCCCACCACCACCGGCACCGCGGCCAGGGCGCCGGCGGTGTAGTTGGCCGCGGGCTCGCCGCCCAGGTCCTCGCGCATGCCGATCTCCTTGAAGGGCGCGCCGGAGATGGTCATCCAGGCGGTGCCGCCCATCTCGTGCTCACCGTAGATGTGGTCCAGGTAGCGGTCCGGATGCTCCATGATCCGGGCCCGGGCCACCTTGATGACCTCGCTGCGCTTGCCGAAGACCAGGGCCTCCTTGGGGCAGGCCTCCACGCAGCCGGGCAGCTTGCCTTCCTTGAGCCGGGGCTCGCAGAAGGTGCACTTGCGGATGCGGGGGGTGAGGGCCTCGTTGTATTCGTAGGTCGGGATGCCGAAGGGGCAGGCGATCATGCAGTAGCGGCAGCCCACGCAGACCGAGGCGTCGTAGGACACCGCCCCGTTCTCCTCCTTCTTGAAGGCCCGCACGAAGCAGGCCGAGGCGCAGGCGGGCTCCAGGCAGTGGTTGCACTGGATCTTGCGATAGAGCGGGCCCTTGGCGCCCGGGACG
>JAEXTU010000245.1 GCA_023453335.1 Pseudomonadota bacterium
GGCGTGCTTGGCCACGTTGCGCAGGGCCTCCTGCACCAGGCGGAAGATGTTGATGGCGGTGTCGGTATCCAGGGCCAGGCCGTCCAGGCCCGCGGCCGAGAAGTCCACGCTGAGCCCGGCCTGGTCCGCGAACTCCTCGCAGTGCATGCGCACCGCCCGGGCCAGGCCCAGCTCGTCCAGGGCCAGGGGCCGCAGATCGTAGGCCAGGTCGCGCACCGAACGGATGAGCCCGGAGAGGTGGGCGGCCAGGCCCTCGGCCCGCTGCCGCACCCCGGCCCCCACCTCGGGGTGGTCGTCGAACATGGTCTTCCAGGCGATGGCCAGGGAGGAGAGGGTCTGGGCCATGTTGTCGTGCAGCTCCCGGGAGATGCGCCGCCGCTCGCTCTCCTGGGCGCGCAACAGCTCCCGGGTGAGCGCGTGTACCCGCTCCTCGGCCTGGCGGCGGTCGGTCACGTCGGTCACGAACCCCTCGTAGAACACCGCCCGGCCCTCGGCGTCGCGCACCACCCGGACCATGCGCGAGGTCCAGGCCAGCCGGCCGTCGGCCCGGCGCACCAACACCTCGAAATTCTCCATCAGGTCCTGGCTGGAGAGCAGCCGGCGCATGGCCTCCCAGGCCCCAGGGTCCACGTACAGGGCGGCCGGGGCGTCGGGGGCCAGGGCCAGCAGCGCCTCCGGGGACTCGTAACCGTAGATGCGCGCCAACTGGGCGTTGGCCGCCAGGAAACGGCCCTGCAGGGTCTTCTGGAAGATGCCCACCGGCGCGTTCTCGTAGATGGAGCGGTAGCGGGACTCGGCCCGGGCCAGTTCCGCGGTGCGCTCCGCCACCCGCTTCTCCAGCTCGGCATAGGCGTGGCTCAGCCGCTCCTGGGCCTCCCGCCCCGCGGTCACGTCCACCCCGGTCTCCCACATGCTCCAGCCCGGCAGGGGGCAGGTCTCGGACACGCTGGTCCAGGCGATGATCTTGCGGGCGCCGTCCTTGCAGACCACCGGTATCTCCACGTCGCGGTAGTCACTGGTCTGCGCATGGTGCTGGGAGATGACGCTCTGGAGCCCCCCCCCCGGATAGAGCTTGCCGCGGTTGTCCGGGTCGTTCATCTCCTCGTGCGCGGTGTACCCGATGGTCCGCTCGCTCTCCCGGTTCCAGAACACGTAGTTGAGGTTCTCGTCATGGGCGTGGATGAGCACCGGGATGTGGTCCACCAGCTTGCGCAGGCGCTCCTCGCTCTCGCGCAGGGCCGCGGCCGCCTTTTCCCGGGCGGTCACGTCGCGGGAGACCCCGCGATAGCCGAGAAACCGGCCGAGGGTGTCGTAGGCCGGAGTCCCGCTGGACTCGATGGCCACGATTTCCCCGTTCTTGTGCAGGCAATGCTGGATCACTCCCCGGAACGGGGCTGGGGAGTCCCCCTGGGCCGCCCCCATCTCCTCCAGCAGCGCGGGGACCTCCTCCGGCACGACCACCGTCAGGGGGGAATTCCCCAGCAGTTCCTCCGGGGCATAGCCCAGGATGTTCTCCACCTGAGGGCTGATGTAGGTGATGCGCATCTCCTGGTCCTGCTCCCAGATGCAGTCGCTGGTGGTCTCCACCAGGGCCCGGAAACGCTCTTCGCTGGCCTGCAGGGCCGCGGCCGCCTTTTCCCGTTCGGTCACGTCGCGGGCCACCCCGCGGTACCCCGCGAAATGCCCCGCGGTGTCCAGGATGGGCACCGCGTTGACCTCCACCAGCACCTCGCTGCCGTCCCGGTGGCGGCACCGCTGCAGCAGGTTGTGGTAGGGCCGGTGCGCGGCCATGTCCGGCCCGATGATCCGCATGATGCGCAGGGCCTCCCGGCGGCCGGTCAGGAGCACCGGGGTCCTGCCCCTGAGTTCTTCCGGGGTGTAGCCCACGATCCAGGCCAGGGCCGGGCTGTTGTAGGTGAAGCGGTTTTGGGCGTCGATCTCGAAGATGCAGTCCTCGGAGGTTTCCACCAGGGCACGGAAGCGCTCCTCGCTGGCCGTGAGATCGTCCTGGGTGCGCTTGTGCCGGGTGATGTCCTCGACCATGATGGTCATGCCGATCATGGCGCCCGAGTCGTCCAGATAGGGTATCTTGTCGGTCTTGAACCACCCGGTCTTCCCATCCGGGTAGGGGCCGGGCTCGATGATTCCCAGCTTTGCCCGCCGGGTCTCCAGCACCTCCTGGATGTCCCGGTCGTATGTCTGCGCGAATTCCGGCGGGAAGAGCTCGTGCACGGTCTTGCCCAGCATGTCCTGCACGCTCATCCCGCAGTGGGCCGCGGCCTGGCGGTTGGCCCGGGTCACCCGGCCGGCGGTGTCCACGTACCAGATCATGGCGTTGACCGAATCCAGGATGTTGCGGTGGTCGCGCTCCGCCCGCCGCACCACCGTCTCCAGGGTTCGGCTCTCGGTGTTGTCCGTGAGATAGCCCACGATGTAGCTGCGGCCGGTGGCCGGATCCGTGAACCGGCTCTTGACCACCTGCACCTGGCGCGTTTGGCCCTGCAGCGTGAACTGCTCCTGGCTGACCCGGACGTGCCCGTTGGCCAGGACCTCGGCGTCCCCGGCCCGGCACACGTCCGCCTCCTCCGCACAGAGGTACTCGTAATCGTTCTTGCCGATCAGGTATTCCGCCGGGAAGCCGCCCATCTCCCCCACCGCCCGGTTCACGTAGACCAGGCGGAACTCCTCGTCCTTGACGAAGATGGGCGAGGGGATGTTCTCCAGCACCGTAAAGGAGAACGTACCCTGGAGGCAGGAGGCCAACGCCGCCTCCAGCTCGGCCAGGCGCTGCCGGGCCTGCTCCAGTTCGGCCGTGGCGGTGTCGGTGGGGGTTGTGTCCCGGGTCATGGTCTGTGGCGCTTTCCGCGGTTCTTCTTCCCGTGCATATGTGGCGGCCGGAAACTTGGCAAGTGCAGTGACGTCCCGCACGATTACCCAATGCTTCCGGCGAGCTGCGGACCTGGCAACCGGCAGGGCAGCCGCGCCTTGAATGACGGGCCGTTTCAGCCTACAACCGGCGGACCACATTCGCGAGGAGTTTCCCATGCGCAGCAAGAAGATGACCGGCGGCCTGGAAAAGGCCCCCCACCGCAGCCTCCTGCACGCCCTGGGCCTGACCCGGGAAGAGATGGCCCGCCCCCTGGTGGGCGTGTGCAACGCGGCCAACGAGGTGGTCCCCGGCCACATCCACCTGGACACCCTGGCCGCCGCGGCCAAGGCCGGCGTCCGCCTGGCCGGCGGCACCCCGCTGGAATTCCCCGCCATCGCCGTGTGCGACGGCCTGGCCATGAACCACGAGGGCATGAGCTTCTCCCTGCCCAGCCGCGAGAACATCGCCGACTCGGTGGAGATCATGGCCAGCGCCCACCCCTTCGACGCCCTGGTGCTCATCCCCAACTGCGACAAGTGCGTGCCCGGCATGCTCATGGCCATGCTGCGCCTGAACGTCCCGGCCATCCTGGTCTCGGGCGGCCCCATGTTCGCGGGCAATGCGGGCAAGTCCGACCTCATCACCGTGTTCGAGGCCGTGGGCAAGGTCCGCCGCGGCGAGATGGACGAGGCCGAGCTGGCCGAACTGGAAGCCTGCGCCTGCCCGGGCTGCGGCTCCTGCGCCGGGATGTTCACCGCCAACTCCATGAACTGCCTGGCCGAGACCATCGGCCTGGCCCTGCCCGGCAACGGCACCATCCCCGCCCCCACCGCCGAGCGCGTGCGCCTGGCCAAGACCGCGGGCATGAAGGTCATGGAGCTGCTGGCCAAGGACATCAAGCCCCGGGACATCGTGACGTCCAAGAGCGTGGAAAACGCCGTGACCCTGGACATGGCCCTGGGCTGCTCCACCAACACCGTGCTCCACCTGCCCGCCATTTTCGCCGAGGCCGGGCTGCCCCTCACCCTGTCCATCTTCGACCAGGTCAGCCGCCGCACCCCCAACCTCTGCAAGCTCTCCCCCGCCGGCCACCACCACATCGAGGCCCTGCACCGGGCCGGCGGCATCCCCGCGGTCATGAGCCAGCTGGCCTCCAAAAACCTGCTCCATCTGGACGTGACCACCGCCACCGGCCAGACCCTGGGCGAGAACCTGGAGGCCCTTAAGGCCAAGGTCCTGGACCCCGAGGTGATCCGCTCCCCCGACGCGCCCTATTCCGCCCAGGGCGGCATCGCCATCCTCTACGGCTCCCTGGCCCCCGAGGGCGCGGTGGTGAAGCAGTCCGCCGTGGCCCCGGAGATGATGCAGCGCGAGGGAACCGCCAAGGTCTTCGACTCCGAGGAGGCCGCGGTGGCCACCATCCTGAACAACGGCATCAACGCCGGCGACGTGGTGGTCATCCGCTACGAGGGTCCCCGCGGCGGCCCGGGCATGCGCGAGATGCTCACCCCCACCTCGGCCATCGCCGGCATGGGCCTGGCCGGCGAGGTGGCCCTCATCACCGACGGCCGGTTCTCCGGCGGCACCCGCGGTGCGGCCATCGGCCACGTCTCGCCCGAGGCCGCGGACAACGGCCCCATCGGCCTGGTCCAGAACGGCGACAAGATCAAGATCGACATCCCCGGCCGGGTCCTGGACCTGCTGGTGGATACCGCGGAGCTGGCCCGCCGCGCCGCGAACCTGAAGAAGCCCGAGAAGCACATCGCCTCGCCGCTCCTGCGCCGCTACAGCCGCATGGTCAAGTCCGCGGCCCAGGGGGCCATTTATAAGGGTGAAGAATAGATTGTTGGAAGAATGGGGCCTCCGGCGGGGGGCGGGGCCGCCCCCCGCCGG
>JAEXTU010000256.1 GCA_023453335.1 Pseudomonadota bacterium
ATGCTGCATCACGCGGCCGGGCAGGGTTGCACCACCAGATGTCGCTCTTCATCTTCAACACCGGACGATCGACTGCCTACCTGGACCCGAGTGTGAATGCCACCAACAGCTATCACGGGCATCTTGCCGCGATAGAGAAATACTACATCGACAAGTTCGGGATGGGAGAATCGGATCTCAACGCACACCACATGGACAAGCGGTGGCCGGCTTCCCTGCTGGACTGGCCGTGGTTGCTGGAAAAAGACCCGGAATTGATGAAGGAGTATTTTCGGGAAGAGATCAACGTGCTGTACGGGAGCCTCGCCCAAGGGTTCCAAATCATTCTTCCCTCAGGTGCCTTCAACATCAATGAAACATCCTGGCGGCGGAGCACCTACGCCGTGCCGCTCCTACTGGCCCTGCTCCTGCCCTCCCTCTACGGGATGGCCAGGAGAAAACGGACAACCACCCTCCGGACAGCCTGGCCCTCCAAGCTGCAACTGCTATTCACCCTGGCCACCCTCTCCATCATTGTCCCGCTCATGCTGGTCAATCCCCTTATCATCTACTTCCCGCCGTTCATCCCGGCATATCTCATGGGGGTGACCCTTGCGGCCACTGGCCTGTCCAGGGGGGCGGAGAAGACGCTAGGTAGGCTGGGTAAAGGTCGCTAACAGGGTGTCCACGATCTGGGCCGAAGCATCGCCCTCGCCGTAGAAGGCGCACTCCGCTCCGCCTTCCCGCGGCACGGCCAGGGCCTCGCGCGCACCTCGGACGATCCGCTCCCGGTCCGAGCCGGCCAGCCGGTTCCAGCCGTGCTCCAGGGTCTCGATCCACTCGGTGTCCTCGCGCAGGGTCACGCAGGGCACGCCGAGGATGCGCGCCTCTTTCTGCACCCCGCCCGAGTCCGTGAGCACCAGGGCCGCCTCGGCCTGGACCGCCAGCATGTCGAGATAGGACAGGGGCCCGTGCAGCAGGACGTTGGCGGGCACATCCTTCTCCAGCCCGAAGGATGCGATCCGCTCCCGGACCCGGGGGTGCAGGGGAAAGAGCACGCAGATATCCAGGTCGCCGAAGGCGGCCAGGATGCGGGCCAGGGCCGCCGGGTCGTCGGTGTTGGAGGGCCGGTGCACCGTGGCTAGGTAATAGCCCCGGCACGCGAGCCCCAGCCGGGTGCGCAGATCGCAGCGCCGCGCCGCCACCTCCCGGCACATCCGGACCATGTCGTACATCACGTCGCCGATCAGGTGGACCCCCTGGGTGATGCCCTCCCGGGCCAGGTTCTCCACCGCGGCAGGGGTCGGGCAGAACTGCAGGGTGGCCACATGGTCGGTGAGGACCCGGTTGACCTCCTCGGGCATCTCCCGGTTGAACGACCGCAGCCCGGCCTCCACGTGGCACACCGGGATGTGCAGCTTGGCCGCGGCCAGCGCGCCGGCCAAGGTGGAATTGGTATCGCCGTAGACCAGGACGCAGTCCGGCCGCTCTTGCACCATGACCCGCTCCAGGGCCTCCAGCATCCGCCCGGTCTGGGCCCCGTGCGAGCCCGAGCCCACCGCCAGATGGTGCCGAGGCTCGGGGATGGAAAGCTCCTCGAAGAAGACCCGGGACATCTCCTGGTCGTAGTGCTGGCCGGTGTGGCACACCACCTCCTCCAGCCGTCCTTCCGCCCGCCAGGGGTGCTGGGCGAAGGCCCGGGACACCGCCGCCGCCTTGATGAACTGCGGCCGCGCCCCGACCACGGTCAGGACCTTGAGGGCGCCCTTGCTCATGTCCTCCTCTCCCGCCGCCATCTCCGGATCGTGAAAATCAGACGGACATAGCGCAGTGCGGTGCGCATCACCTTCATCTTGCTGCGCCCCACTCGGCGCGAGGTGTCCAGGGCCATGGCCACCTCGGAGACGGCGGCGCGCTCCTGGATGTACTTCCAGAGCAGCTCCACCATGCACTCGAACCCGGTGGCCTCCAGTATGCGCGGGCCCCACCGCTCCTGCAGGCGCATGAGCATGGGCGCACTGGTGAGCCGGAAGAAGCTGCTCATGGTCAGGATGCCCCGGATGCCCATGAGCTCCTTGACCAGGGTGTTGGCCATGTGGCTCATGAACACGCGCAGCATGGGGGTGTTGTCGATGCCGCCGCCGTAGGCGTAGGGGCTGGCCAACACCACGTCGAAGCCCTCCCGGCGGCGGGTGAGCATCTGCAGGAGGGTCTCCACCCGCGAGGTGTTGTCGCCCTCCATGGTCACCACCCAGTCGTCCGGTTGCAGCCGGCCGGCCAGGGCGGCGAAGGCCGTGCCGAAGGCCGCGCCCGGCCCGCAGGGCCGTTCGTGGCGCAGCACCTCCAGGGGCAGCGCGCCGGCGTGCGCCCGGGCCAGGTCACCGGTGCCGTCCGAGGAGCCGTCATCCACCAGGAGCAGGCGCGCGGCGAACTCGTCCGCCACCCGGGGGGCCAGGGAGTTCAGGTCGGCCAGGAGCCGGGCGATGTTCCCGGCCTCGTTCAGCACCGGGATGACGATGTACAGGGTCGCCATGGACGCTCCCCGCCGGCCTAGTTGGCGGCGCCCTCGCGCTGCATCCGCTCCCGCTGCCAGGCGATGGTCCGGCGCAGGCCGTCCTCCAGGTCCACCTGCGGCGCGAAGCCCAGCAGCGTCCGGGCCTTGGCGATGTCCGGGATGCGCCGCCGCACGTCCTCGTAGCGGCCGAAGGTCGCGTAGGGAATCATCTTGATGCGCGGCTCGTCACCCTCGCCCCGCACCAGCCGCCAGACCAGCTTGCCCAGGTCCAGGATGGATATCTCGCGGGTGGCCCCGATGTTGAAGACCTGGTTGTTGGCCGCGTCCTTCTCCATGCACAGGGTGAACCCGTTCACGTGGTCGTCGATGTAGGTGAAGGAGCGGGTCTGCAGCCCGTCGCCGTGGATCTCGATCTCCTCGCCGGCCATGGCCTTGCCGATGAACACCGACTGCGGCCCGCCCCACCATGTGAGGTTCTGGTTGGGCCCGTAGCCGCCGAACAGCCGGACGATGACCGCGTCGATGCCGTAGCGCTCGTGGTGGGCCATGATGAGTTGCTCGTCGTACATCTTGGAGATGGCGTAGGCCCAGCGCCGGACCGTGGGGTTGCCCATGACCAGGTTGGACTCCTCGGAAAAGGGCAGCTCCGGGTTCTTGCCGTACACGTCGGAGGTGGAGGCGGAGACCAGCTTGGCCTTGTTCTCCCGCGCCACATCCAGGACCACCTCGGTGCCCTTCACGTTGATCTGCAAGGTGTCCAGGGCGTCGGAATAGCGGGGGATCTTGAAGGCCGCCAGGTGGATGATGTACCGGCATCCCTCGCCCGCGCGCAGCATGGCCGCCTGATCGCGGATGTCCACCCGGTGCAGGGTGAAGTTGCGGTGCCCCGCCACATTCTCCAGGTTGAGCATGGACCCCTGCGACAGGTTGGCCACCCCGGCGACCTCGTACCCTTTGGCCAAAAGGGCCGCCGCCAGATTGGAGCCGATGAACCCGGCCACGCCGGTGATGAGAACCTTATCCATGCATGCGCTCCCCTGAATTCTCCCGTTGTTGCGCGGACGGGATACCATGTTGTGGACGCTTACTCAAAGTCGGACGGTCGCAGATGTTTGGCAGCCGCCTCCTCGATGACCTTGAAACAGACCTTGTCGCAGGCGGTGGGCTCCGCGAGGTCCGAGGGCTGGCCGCGCAGCTTCCGGCGGATGCCCACCAGGCGCGGATTGCGCTGCCAGGCCTCGCGGAACGACATCTGGTTGTAATCGGCCACGTCGTCGTCCCGGTGGTAGGAATGGGCCATGCACGCCGCGATGCCCCCGTCCGGGTGGAGCACGAAGTTGGTCCAGGGCCGGCGGCACTTGTACACCGTGGCGTAATAGCCCAGCCCCGGATTGTACTTCGTGTCGTCCGGGAGGTAGGCCGGGTCGGTGACGTAGGGCGTGCTGATGGAGAAGAGGTCGCACTCCAGCTGCTTGGACAGGTCCCGCGCGATCTCCAGTTCGTGCTGGTTGTGCTTGAACAGCACGAACTGCCATTCGATGAGCAGGTCCTTGCGGCCCAGTTCGCGCTTCAACTCCACCAGCCGCCGGGTGTGGTCCAGCACTTTCTGGAAGTTCCCGCCCTCCCGGTACGCCACGTAGGACTCCGGGGTGGCGCCGTCGATGGCCACGATGACGTGGTCCAGGCCGGCCTGCAGGGTCCGGCGCACGTGGTCCTCGTCGAAGTAGTTCATGTTGGTGGAGATGAAGGAGTAGACCCGGTGCCGGTGCACGATGTCCACGATCTCCGGCAGCTGCTTGACCAGGAGCGGCTCGCCGTGCCCGTAGAGCCGGGCCAGGATGGCGTACTTGCCGATCTCCCGCATGGTCTTCTCCACCAGGTCCAGGGAGACGTAGAGCTGCTCCCGGCCGTGCGGCTGCCGCTGGCCGGTGTAGCAGAACCCGCAGCGCAGGTTGCAGGTGGTGCTGGTGGCGATGTTGATGACCGGAGGATAGCTGCGCAGCTCGCTGCGCTTGATGGCGTACTCGTAGGAGTTGTAGAGCGCGTTGACCCAGCGCACCGGGCTGGGGTACTTGGCCAGCGCCATCATCTCCACGTAGCCGAAGCGCGAGTACTTGTTCTTGAAGACCTCCGCGCACCGGCTCAACACCGTCTTCATCTTGTCGTACAGCATGCCCTTCTCCTCGCCGCCTTACGGAATCTGACCCCGGCCCGCTAGAACGTGCCGAGCACCTTCTTCACCGCCCATCCCCACAGCCGCCATTCATAGGGCGCGGCCCACCAGCGGCGGTTCCAGCGCAGGTCGGCCAGGAACTCCATGGGCGCGTTGAGCGCCTTGAACGCCGCGACCAGGCCGGGGCGGCTGCGGTTGCGGCCCACGAACTCCTTGGAGAAGAACCGGAACCGGGCGATGGCCGCGATGGTCCGGATGGCGCTGACCATGCCCTGGCTGAGCCAGGGGTGCCCCACGTCGTAGTTGAAATTCCAGCGCCCCCACTCCTCCAGGCTGGCGGGCGGCACGAATCCGTGCTCCACCGCCTTGGCGTAGAGGTCCGCCCCGGGATAGGGCGTATAGATGAAGATGCCGTTGATCTCCGAGGCCGGGTTGAGCGCCATGATCTTGTCGTAGAGGTCCAGGGTGTCGCTGAGCGTCGCCTCGCTCTCCCCCGGGAACCCGGCCACGAAGCTCACCACCGGCCGGATGCCGAACTGGCGGGTGCGGGCGATGGTGGTCTGGACCTGGTCCAGGGTGATGCACTTCTTGACCATCTTCAGGGTGTCCACGTTGCCGGACTCGGCCCCGAAGAACATCTGGTCCACGCCCGAGGCCTTGATGGTGCGGATGAGGTCGTCGTCGAAGCGGGAGAAGGTGTCGAAACGACAGAACCCGCTCCACTCGAACTTCCGGCCGTACTTGATGAGCCCCTCGGCGATGGCCCCGCTGCGGTCGGCCTTGATGAAGAACTCGTCGTCCACGCTGGAGAAGCAGCGCACCCCGTAGGTGCGGTGCAGGTAGG
>JAEXTU010000260.1 GCA_023453335.1 Pseudomonadota bacterium
GACCTCCTGGGCCTGCCCCTGGACATCCACGGCGGCGGCCAGGACCTCATCTTCCCCCACCACGAGAACGAGATCGCCCAGAGCGAGGCGGCAACCGGCAAGGAACTGGCCCGGTTCTGGGTGCACAACGGGTTCGTGCAGGTGAACGCCGAGAAGATGTCCAAGAGCCTGGGCAACTTCTCCACCATCCGCGACATCCTGGCCGACTACCTGCCCGAGACCCTGCGCTTCTTCCTGCTCACCAAGCACTACCGCTCGCCCGTGGACTTCACCCCGGAGAACATGGAGGAGGCGGAAAAGAACCTGCGCCGCATCTACTCGGCCAAGGCGGACATGGCCGCGGCCGTGGCCGGGACCAAATGGTCCAAGAGCCCCTTCCCCCAGGAGCTGCTGGACGAGTTGGCCGCGGCGGAAGCCGACTGGGCCAAGGCCATGGACGACGACCTGAACACCGCGGCCGCGCTGGGCCACGTGTTCACCCTGGTGCGGCTGGCCGGCCGGGTGGCCGAGGACAAGGCCCTGCGCAAGGCCGAAGCCGCCCGCGACCTGTGGACCTGCTGCCTGCATGATTTAAATAAGTGGGGTACGGTGCTCGGCCTGTTCTCGGCCGACCCCGCCGCCTTCCTGGCCCAGCTCAAGGCCGTGCGCGCCACGCGCAAGGGCATCGAACCCGCCAAGGTGGAGAGCTTGCTCCAGGCCCGCCAGGAAGCCCGCAAGGCCAAGGACTTCGCCAAGTCCGACGCCCTGCGCGACGAACTGCTCGGCATGGGCGTAGAAGTGAAGGACACCCCCACCGGCCCGGCCTGGGACGTGGCCTAGCGATGAGATGAACCTCGTATATGGAATAAAAGAAGGCAGGGTTTTTCATATAAGCGAGGTACCTAAAGGCCTTGCGTGTGGGTGCTTTTGTCCAGAGTGCAACAGCGCACTAGTTGCCAAGAAAGGCAACATTTTGTGTCATCATTTCTCTCATTACAATGGAGATGAATGTAATACTGCACCAGAAACAGCCTTGCATTTGCTTGCAAAGCAAATAATCTCTGAAGAATCATGTCTTGTCATCCCTCCAGTAACCTATGGCTCACAAACATTATTTGCTCCTAAGTTAATTAGATTTGGCAGAATAATAAAAGAACAGCCGATAAATGACATCAAACCAGACATTGTAGCTACATATAATAATACCCCAATTTTTGTTGAAATATTAGTAACCCACAAGGTGGACGAGAATAAAATTAATAAAATTAGGCAATTGAATATCTCTTCAATCGAAATTGATCTTTCTAATATTTCAAGAGAGCTAGACAAAGAATCGTTAAAGAATATTGTCCTGAATGATGAACCAAGAAAATGGTTATACAACAAAAAAATTGATCAATTACTAAAGAAAATTGAAGCTAATACAAGAAAGATTAAAATAACAATAGACACATCCCTATATTGTTTTTATAAAGATGATAGGTTAATCAGAAAAATAGACAGCAGTAATCATATTTTTGGCTGCTTGTGCTACAATTGTGAATTTTGCCTGAATATTTCTTGCAAATTCGAGCACAGACACCTGGAAGGGAATTCAATTCCTATTGTATATTGCGCTGCACATCTAGGCATTTCATTAAATAATATCAACAAATTGATACATCAAGACCATATTAAAAGAAAAAAATTTAAATGTTTCAAAAACATTGATGCTGGAATCGATTATAGCGAGAAATATAAAACATATCTTCCTAGCATTTTTTATTTGTGGGAAGAGGGATTGTGGACGCGCAGCCCAGAAAGAGCAACATATTTAGAATTAAATGCCATCTATGGAAACTTATTACCAATTGGTAGTAACGGCTTATTTTTTGACCACAGAGATTTACTAAATGGAGATGTTTCTTTATATGAAGAGATTGAACTACCACAACAACTATCCAAAACCATAGTATTCTGATATTAATAGCAATTGAAATAAACAAAATCTCCCTATTAATACTCTTTCTAAAAAAACAGTAAATCAAACAATAAAAATTCTACTTCTTCCCGAACAGCACCTTCTGCAAGTCCGCCACCGTGGCCACCGGGTGGCTGCCCACGCCGCCCGGGGAGGCGGCCGGGTGCAGGATGGGGGAGAGGCCCAGGCGCTGGGCCTGCTTCATGCGGGCCTCGTGGCCCGAGACCGGGCGGATCTGGCCGTTCAGGTCCACCTCGCCCCACAGGCAGGCGTTCTCGGGCAGGGGGCGGTCGTAGAACGAGGACAGCACCGCCGCGGCCAGGCCGGCGTCCATGCCGGGATCGTCCAGGCGCAGGCCAGCCCCGATCTTGGCGTAGATGTCCGCCTGGCCGAAATTGAGGTTCAGGCGCTTCTCCAGCACGGCCAGGAGCAGATGCAGCCGGTTGGTGTCCAGGCCCAGGGCGGTCCTGCGGGGCATGGCCAGGAAGGAGCGCGCGGCCAGGGCCTGCACCTCCACGGCAAAGGGCCGCTGCCCGTCCACCGCCACCACCAGGGCCGCGCCCGGCAGGCCGGGGTCGCGGTCCTGCAGGAAAAAGGTCGACGGGTCGTCCACCACGGTGAGGCCGCCGGCCTCCATGCGCAGGACCAGCACCTCCTGGCCCGGGCCGAAGCGGTTCTTGAGCACCCGGAAGATGCGGAAATGGTGGCGGCGGTCGCCCTCCAGGGAGAGCACCGTGTCCACCATGTGTTCGAGCAGTTTCGGCCCGGCGATCTGGCCGTCCTTGGTCACGTGGCCCACCAGCAGCAGCACCGCCCCGCTCTGCTTGGCCTGTTCCACCAAGCCGAAGGCCACGGCCCGCACCTGGGACACGCTGCCGGGCAGGCCCTCGGCCGCGTCGGTGGCCATGGTCTGCACCGAGTCCGCTACCAGCAGGTCGGGCCGCACCCCGTTCAGCGGGGCCAAGGCGGCCATGGCGTCCTCGGCCCGGGTGGTGGCCAGGGCGGGCATGGCGTCGGCGGGCAGGCCCAGGCGCTTGGCCCGGCCGCCCAGCTGGGCCAGGGACTCCTCGGCCGAGACGTAGACCGCGGTCTTGCCCTGTTTGGCCAGGTTGCCGGCCAACTGGAGCAGGAGCGTGGATTTGCCGATGCCCGGCTCGCCGGCCAGGAGCACGGCCTGGCCGGACACCAGCCCGCCGCCCAGGGCGGCGTCCAGGGCCGGGATGCCCGTTGAGAGGCAGGCGCACTCCTCGGCCAGGGCCGAGGCCAGGGACGCGGGCACGGCCGCCGATGTCGAGGCGCGGGGGCGGGAGGCGGCCACCGGGGGCGGCGCGGCCTCCTCGACCAGGGTGTTCCAGTCCCCGCAGCGGGGGCACTGGCCCTGCCAGGTGCGGGACTCGGCTCCGCACGCGGAGCAGCGGAATACCTGACGGGGTTTGGCCACAGGCTACTGCTTGGGCGGGTCCTTGACCTCGACCACCTTGACCACGAACTCGGCCACGGTCTCCGGGGTCTTGGCCATGGCCACCATGAAGGGCACCTCGGCCTTGGGCAGGACGTTCATGTTGTTGGCCGCAATGCCCGTCTCGCTGGCCAGGCCGGCCTGGATCTTGTCCCACTCCAGGATCTGGAGGTTGTAGAGGGACAGCACGTTGCCCGCCACTGCGCGCTGGCTGGCCACCATCTGGCCCGAGGCGTCAAAGAGCCCCACCTCCACGGTGATGAGCTCCTTGGGCACGTCGAAATCGTTGACGGCCGAGCCCTCCACCACGAAGATCCGGCCCACCTTCTCGTTGTCCACGTAGTACTGGCGGATCTTGTCCAGGGTGATGTTCTCCACCTGGGACTGGGCGGCGGGCTTGCCCGCGGCGGGCTCCTCGGCCTTGGGCTTGCCGCCCAGGCCGGGCACCAGGCCGGGCTTGAAGAAATAGAGGCCCCCGGCCGCGGCCAGGAGCAGGAACACCCCGGCGGCGATGCCGATGACGAGGCCCTTCTTCTTGCCGCCGCCGGCCGCCTTGTCCTTCTTCTTTTTCTTGGCCGTGCCGTCCAGGGAGAACCCGCCGTCCAGGCTCATGCCCCCGCCGCCGTTCTTGGCCGGGGCCTCCTCGCCGGAAAGCTCCTCGGCCGAGGCCGAGGCCAGGTCGTCGGGTATCTCATAGCCGCCCTTGGCGGGCGCGGCGGCGGACGCGGCGCCCTCCTCGGGATCGTTCAGGTCGTTCAGGGCCGCGGCGAACTGGGATCCGCCACCGGAATCGCCGGCATCGCCGGAGTCGCCGAACAGGTCGTCGAGGTCGTGGTCATGGACTGCCGCGGACGGCTTCTCCGCCAGGAACCGGTGCTCACAGACCGTGCACTTCACCTGTCGGCCGCCCTCGGGAACCAGGGAGTCGTCCAGGTTGTACGTGGTCTTGCAGTTCGGGCATTCGACGATCATGGCCCCTCGCAGGGATGCCCGGCAGCCGTGGCCGCGGGCGGTTCGGTCACTCGAGCGTCAACTCGTAGATGCCTCTAAGCTCCCGGTAGCGCTCGGCATAGTCCATGCCGAACCCGACCAGAAATCCTTTTTTCAGGTGGAAGCCGGGAAAGTCAACCGCCAGGTCCACCTCGCGGCGCTCGAACTTGTCCACCAGGGAGGTCAGGGCCAGTTCCCTGGGGTTGCGCTCCCGGAAGGTGCGCATGAGGAAATCGGCCGAATGGCCGGTGTCCACGATGTCCTCCACCACCAGCACGTTGCGGCCGGCCAGGGAGGTCTCCACGTCCTTGGAGAAGACCTGGTGCTTGCCCCGGCTGGTGCCGTCGCCGTAGCTGGACAGGCGCACGAACTCCACGGACACGTCCAGGTCCAGGTGCCGCACCAGGTCGGCGAAATAGAGAAAGGCGCCCTTGAGCACGCAGACCGCCACCAGGGGCTGGCCGCAGAAGCGGGAGGTTATCTCGCGGCCCACTTCGGCAATGCGCGCCTGGACCGCCTCCGGGGCGATGACTTCGGTGAGGAGCGGCTCCTGCATGGGCCGGCACCTTATCCCATCGGAGCCTGGGCCGCAACGCCGCAACCAGGCCGCAACAGCCCTAGAACTCGATCAACATGGCGGTTTCGTCGCAGCCCGGAAACTTGGGGCAGTTCAGGCAGTCGGCCCAGACCTTCTGGGGCAGGACCTCCTTGTCCACCACCCGGAAGCCCAGGCGCGCGAAGAAATCCACCTGGTAGGTCAAGGTGAAGACCCTGAACAGCCCCAGGGTCACGGCCTCGGACTGGCAGGCCTCCACCAGGCGCTTGCCCCAGCCCCGGCCGCGGAACTCCTCGGCGATGGCCAGGGAGCGGACCTCGGCGATGTCCTCCCAGGTGATGGCCAGGGCGCAACACCCCACCACAGTCTCGACGTCGCGGTCGGCCAGCACGAAGAAGTCGCGCAGCTGCCTGTAGAGGTCGGACAGGGACCGCGGCAGGAGCAGGCCCATGCCGCCGCTGTGCATGAGCAGGCCATGGATGGCCTTCACGTCCGGCACCCGGGCCTTGCGGATGTAGAAATCGGCCACGGCTATTTCGCCAGGAGGCCGTCCACCATCCGGTGCAGGTCCTGGCTGGGAGTCAGGCCTTCGCGGATGTGGACCAGGCTGCCCGACCGGTCGTAGACCATGAGCCGGGGTATGGTTGACACCTGGAACATGCGGGGCAAGTCGTCGCTGGCCCGGCCCACGGGATAGTTCAGGGGCAGCTTCTTGAGAAAGGCGTCAAGGGCCTTCTGGTCCTCGTCCACCGATATCCCGAAGATGGCCACCTGGCTCTCGGGGTAGGCGGTGCGCAGGTTAATGAGCTCGGGCACCTCCACCCTGCACGGCGCGCACCAGGTGGCCCAGAAATTGACCACCACCACCTTGCCCTTGGCCGCGCCGATGGCGGCGTGGAGGTCCAGGGGCCGGACCGTGGCGGGAAGTCCTGCTGACGCGGGCAGGCACAACGAGCCGAGCAGCAGGGCCGCGGCGGCCAGGAGGAGGAGCGGACGGCGTTTCAGCATGGCGGAAGCTCTCATGGGGGACATGATGGGGCCAGCGGGGCCGGGCGTCAAGAGGCCAGCCCGTTCAGGTGCTGGGTCAGGCGCTGGGCCAGGCGCACCGCTGCCACCGCGTCAGGGGAGTACCCGTCCGCGCCGATGCGCTCGGCATAGGCCTCGGACAGCACCGCCCCGCCC